>NZ_NCJT01000367.1 GCF_002282565.1 Hyphomonas sp. 34-62-18 | reverse complement strand
ATCGCCTTCGCCGGCCATATAGCCGACGGTCAGGTCGCTCAGCGCGTTGGTGTAGTCCACACAGGTCCGGCAGGTCAGGGGGAAGAAGTCGCGTGGCAGTTTAGAGATCGGCAGGGAAAGGAAGGGAATCAGCTTTTTCCGCCCGTCATCAAAGCGCAGCTCCACCCGGAAGTCTGCGCGGAACTCCAGATAGGAAATCGTCTCGGGTGCTTCGTCGAGCAGCGCGAGGAAGGTATGGAAATTCTCTGTCGTCGTATTGTCCGAGCACGGCGTACCGATCACGTAGAGCTTGTCGAGCCCGAATTCTTTCTCCAGCGCGCGCACGGCATAGACCTGGCAGGGAATGCCGATCAGCGCGACCTTCTTCAGCCCGCGCGCGGCCACTTCCTCCATCAGCGCCACCAGTGGCGCATAGCCCATCCGCATGCCGCGGCAGCCCGCCATGTCCTGCGCCCGCGTCACGATCACCGGTTTCGGCTTCCACCGGTCTTCCGGGTCTGGCGCAACGGTCAGCACCGCCTCCACCGCGCCTGTCTCCAATAGACGCTCGCCAATCCGGCTGGCGATCCCCGTCCACTGCGCGCCGTCTTTCGGCGGCGCCAGCCGCGCCCGCAGCATCCGCCGGAACACGCCAAAGCCTGTTTCGTCCGGGCGCAGATCATCCCGCGCCCGCCCATGCAGCCGCGTTTCAAGGGCGGGGTAGTCTGGCTTGATGAATTGGCAGGCCCGCCCGCAGGCTTTGGCATCGGCCATCCGCGACACGCCGCAATCGGTGCAGAGGCCGCGAGGTTCGGGGGCGCGAAAGTCAGGCGTGAAGGGGGGCGCGGTCATCGCCTGATGCTACAGGCGCGAGGCCCCTTCTGTCACGCGCCGCGTTAAAACGGCAGCTTGAACCCCGGCAGCAGGCCGCCAAAGCCTGCCGTCGCAGATTTCATCGCTTCTTCCATTGCCTGGTCGAGGCGCCGGCGGGCGTCCCCATGGGCGGCCTTGATCAGGTCTTCGATGATCTCCGGCTCATCCCCCATCAGGCTCTTGTCGATGGTGACCGACACCATCTCGCCCTTGCCGCGCAATTTCACGCGGACGAGGCCGGCCCCGGCCACGCCGTCGGCTTCGGTGGCTTCGATTTTCTGCTGCACTTCGGCCATCTTGGCCTGCATGGCCTGGGCTTGCTGCATGATCTGGGCGAGGTCTTTCATGGGATCGGTGTCTCCGTCAGGCCGGCCGGCGGGTTTTGAGAGAAATGACGTTACTGGCCACATCGTCCTGCGGCGCCTCATTTTCAAGCGGCGGCGGCATCTGGCCCACATCCAGGATCACCGCGCCGGGGATCGCCGAAAGGGTCGCAGCGACCAGCGGGTGCTGCATCGCCGCCTCAATCCGCTCGGTCTTTTCGCGCCGTTCCCGCTCGCGCATGGATTCGGCGTCCGTATCCGCTTCCTCAACGGTCCAGTCGAGCTCGCTATAGCTTTCCAGGAATATCTTCAGCCGCCCCAACAGCCCGGCCGGGGCCCCCGGCGCCAGCGCGCAGGAAAGCCGCCCCGGCTCAAAGGTCGACGGGCGCACGAAGCGTTCGGTATCCACCTGCAACGCCACTTCCCGGGTCGCGTCCATCATGGCGATCATGTCGGCAAAGCTGTGTATCCCGCCGGGCACCTGCGGCGGGGCCTTAAGGGGCGCGCTATCCTTTCCCGGCGGCCGGGCTCCCTCGGCAATCATCCGCGCGGCCTCTTCGGGCGAGGGCAGGGTGGAGGCGGCGGCCAGGCGCAGGATCACCATGTTCAGCGCCGTGGCCGGGTCCGGTGCCACCTGCAAGTCGCCATAGCCCGACAGCAGCAGCTGCCAGTTGCGTGCCGCCTGCGCCGGGGTCAGGCGCTGGGCCAGCGCCTTCGTGCGGTTTGCCCAGTCTGCCGGCCCCGCCGGTGTCCAATCATCGCCCGTTGCCTGGGCCAC
>NZ_NCJT01000101.1 GCF_002282565.1 Hyphomonas sp. 34-62-18 | reverse complement strand
GTCACAGAAACAATTCCATTGATCAATGTGCCCGCCGTGGAAATGGAAACTGTCCTTACACGGCTTCAGGGGGATAGTAACGCGCAAGGTGGTCAGCCGATCAACCGCCTTTCAGCGGTAGCCTCCCTCACCAGCAATTCCATCATCCTGCGGGGCGACGTCACTTCCGTTGAGCGCGCAAAACGGATTGCGATGGAACTCGACGCCACCAATCCGCAACGTGATCATGTGCGCGTCATCACGTTGAACTATGCAGACGCCGCCGAAGTTGTGCCGATCCTCGAACGAGTGGCCAACAGCATGGCCATGCAGAGATCCCCTTCAGAGACCGCCCCAGTCTCACAGACGATCGCTCATCACGGCCCCACAAACTCTATTGTGATCAGCGCAAATCCAGAGACGATCCTGGCAATGGAGCGCGTGGTCACCGCACTGGACGTCCGCCGTCCACAGGTGATGGTTGAGGCAATCATCGTTGAGATGTCGGATGATGCAGCACGCGAGCTTGGCTTGCAGTTTCTTCTTTCCGGTACAGGCGGAGATGTGCCCTTCGCCTCCACGAACTTCTCGCGCGCCGCACCGAACCTCCTTGCCCTGACGGGCGCACTGGTGACCGATGCTTTCTCTGATCCGGCCGCCGCCAATCCTTTCCGGGACGCGGCCATCAGTTCCCTGACAGGTTCATCCGGACTCACGCTCGGCTTCGGTGGCACATCCGGTGACAATCTGTTTGGCGTTATCCTGAATGCAGTTCAGGACGACACTTCTTCACGTATCCTCTCCACGCCGTTCGGCATGACGCTGAACAACGCGACCTCCGCGCTGATCGTGGGCCAGGAAATTCCAGTCACTACGGGACAGGTGCTGGGCGACGCGAATTCTAATCCGTTCCGAACTGTAGAGCGCAAGGACATTGGTATCCAGCTCGAGGTTACTCCGCGCATCGGCGAGAACGACACTGTACGTCTGGATATCCGTCAGGAAGTTTCCAGCGTATTCGGCAGCGTTGGAACAGTCACACCGGACCTCATCCTCGACAAGCGCGAGATCCGGGCGAGCGTTCTGGCTGATGATGGCGAGATCATCGTGCTTGGTGGTCTCGTTGAACAAACAGACACGCTGCGTGATGCCAAGGTGCCCGTGCTCGGCGATATCCCCGGTGTCGGCCGCCTGTTCCGTTCCGAAGGCAAGGCAGCGACACGGCGCAACCTCATGGTCTTCATCCGGCCCACAATCGTGCGCAGCAAAGCCGACGCGCAAGCGGTGACCCAGCAAAAATATCTCTATGTGCAGGCTGAAGAATTGATGCGAGACCAGGCGCCCGGCGGCTCGATAGATCAGTTCGTGCGCGACGTACTTGGAACTGGCGGACCAGCTTCCCAAGCGGTTCAGCCTCCGAGATAATACGCTCATGACGCGCGCCCAGGTCACCTACGCTTTTGCCCGCGACAAGGGGATTGTCGTTGTTCCCGGCCGCGCGGAGCTTACTTTTGCCGTGCGCGAAGGCGCAGATCCCGTAGCGCTTGTGGAGGCCCGCCGCGTGGCCGGCCTGCCGGTGCATCTTGAAGCGATGAACGCAGCTCAGTATGAGCGCCAACTCTCGGAAAGCTTTGGCCAATCGCGTCTCGATGGCAGCGCGGCCGAGGCAGCTGCTGGTACCGGCGGTGATCTTGAAAGCCTCTTCGACGGCCTTCCGCAAACGGAAGACTTGCTGGCAGGTGACACAGATGCTCCGATCATCAGCCTGATCAACGGCTTGTTGCAGGATGCCATCCGCCGCCGGGCATCCGACATCCACATAGATCCTTTCGAAGATAAGCTCTCCGTCCGATACCGGATTGATGGCGAGTTGCAGGAGGTTTTCACCGCCTCGCGCCGGGTGTCCGCGCCGCTCGTTTCGCGCATCAAGGTCATGAGCCGTCTGGACATTGCCGAAAAACGTATGCCGCAGGATGGGCGCATCTCGCTTACCCTTGGCGGGCGGGCACTGGACGTCCGCGTGGCTACCCTGCCTACACGTTATGGCGAACGCGTTGCCCTGCGTCTGCTCGATACGCGCCAGGCCCTCATGGGCCTTGAAACGCTGGGCATGGACGAAGACACAGAGCGCCGCTTCCGCGCTGCCCTGAGCGAGCCCAACGGCGTAATCCTGGTAACCGGCCCCACCGGCTCGGGCAAAACCACCACGCTCTATTCTGCCCTCGCCCAGCTCAACACCGGCCGCGTCAACATCATGACGCTGGAAGACCCCGTTGAATATGGCCTTGATGGCATCAGCCAGACACCGATGGACCACAAGGTTGGCCTCACTTTCGCCGCCACCCTCCGCTCGATCCTCCGTAACGATCCGAATATCGTCATGGTCGGCGAGATCCGGGATGTGGAAACAGCAGAAGTCGCTCTTGAGTTTGCCCTTACAGGCCGCCTCGCCCTCTCCACCATCCACACCAACAGTTCTGCTGGTGCCATCACACGCCTGCGGGATATGGGCGTGGAGAGCTTCCTGCTGGCTTCCACGCTGCGCGCTGTGCTGGCACAGCGCCTTGTCCGGAAGCTCTGCGTCCATTGCAAGGAAGCCTATTCGCCGCCGCCTGCCCTGCTTGAGCGGCTAGGCCTTGCAGGCAGAATAGATCTCACGCTCTACCGGTCGACCGGGTGCGCCGCCTGCGGCCAAACCGGCTATGAAGGGCGGCTGGGCGTTTACGAGCTTCTGCTGATTGACGGACCCATCCGCCGGATGATCCATGACGGGGCGACCGAAGAAGAGATTGAGCGCACAGCCTTCGCGAAATCTGATATGCTGTTCCAGAACGGTCTGCGGCATGTGCTGAGCGGCGAGTCGAGCGCTGAAGAACTGCTCCATGTTTGCCGCCGGGAGGCGTGGTTCGGTGGCAGCGTTTGAATACAAGGCTCTGACCGCTGATGGACGGCGCACCAGCGGCGTCATCTCAGCCGATACAGCTCGCGCCGCCCGCCGCGAGCTGCGCGACCGTCAGCTCACGCCCGTATCGCTGACTGAAGCACGGGGAGAAAAGGCGCTCGGATTTGGCGGATCAGGCCGCCTCAGTGACAAGGAACGCACCTTGCTGACCCGGCAGCTCGCCGTTCTGGTGGCTTCCGGCATGACCGTAGAGCAAGCGCTGACGGCCGCAGCAGGCGATAGTGATGCCTCGCCACAGCGCGGCCTACTCCTTGGCGTGCGATCCCAGGTCATGGAAGGCGCCACTCTGGCAGAGGCCATGCGCGGAGCGCCGCGTGCCTTCCCGCCCCTTTTCCGGGCGGTGGTTTCGTCTGGTGAAAGTGCTGGTCGGCTTGGCCTCGTTCTTGATCAGCTCGCCCACCACCTTGAGCGCAGCTACCGGTTGCGCACGCTGGTCCGGTCAGCGCTCATCTATCCCATCATCCTGGGCATTATGGCGACCGCCATGGTGACGGCCCTTATGGTCTGGGTCGTGCCCAAGCTGGTGGAACAGTTTGCCATGTTGGGCGCGTCCGAGCTGCCGCCGCTGACGCGGTTTGTCATTGGGTTGTCCGGCTTTGTCCGGGATTGGGGCCTCGTTGTCCTTTTGCTGGCAGGCTTGAGCGTGTTTTTGGTCCTGCGTGTGCTGAAGATTCCCGTATGGAAGCGCCGGTGGGACGCGCTGATCCTGCGGGTGCCGTTTTTCGGGGACATGAACCGCAAGGTCGCTTCCGCACGTTTTGCCCGCATCCACGCAACCATGTCGGGGGCCGGCGCGACTGTCCTGGAGAGCCTTTCCGGCGCACGCAATGCCATGGGCAACATCGTGTTTCGTGATGCCGCCGATCAGATACTCGAAACCGTCCAGCGCGGCGGCGCGCTGTCCTCAGCGATGAAAGCCACCGGTGTGTTCCCTCAAATGATGGTTCATATGGTCGCCAGCGGCGAAGCGGCTCGCAACGTCCCGGCCATGATGAACCGCGCCGCCGATTTTCTGGAGGATGAATTCGAAACGGCGACCAACGTCGCCCTCGGCCTGCTCGAGCCGCTGATCATCATTTTCCTGGGGGGGATTGTCGGCACCATCGTCCTCTCGATCATGCTGCCCATCATGCAGCTCAACACCCTCGCCCTCGGATAAAGGAGCGCCTTCATGTCGCCTGAAACTCAAGCAAACACCGAAAAAAAGCGCCGCCGCCAGGCTGGCTTTTCACTTGTTGAACTCATGGTGGTGGTATTCATCATGGGCCTACTGGCGACCCTGATCATCGTGAACGTTGCTCCAGTTGGAGACCGCTCGCGCGTTACGAAGGCAAAGGCTGACATTTCCAATCTCGAGAATGCACTCGAGCAGTATAGTCTGGATCTTTATACTTATCCTTCTACGGATCATGGGCTCGCAGCTCTCTCCAGTCCGCCGCCTGGCATCGACACAACCCTCTACCGTCCCGGCGGCTACATCCGCCGCGTACAGAACGATCCCTGGGGCAATCCCTATCAATACACTTTCCCGGGGGTGCGCTCCGGTGGGCGCTTTGATGTCTTCTCTTTTGGTGCTGACGGCAAACCCGGCGGTGAAGGCAACGATGCCGACATCGGCAATTGGGACTGACGGTGCAACTGTGCGCCTTGTTGACCACACTTCGGCCACTCAGCCTCTGAAGGTACCCGCGGGCGCCATGCAGGCCGGGTTGTCGCTGGTGGAAATCATGGTCACTCTGTCTATCATTGCCGTCGCCACCACCCTGATCCTGCTGACAATCCCGGCCCGTCATGTTTTCAAGCAGGAGTCCGACCGGCTGCGTGAAGCCCTTGAGCAGGCCGCGAGCCACGCGATGGTCACAGGCCAGCCCGTTGGCCTGATCGTGGAGCCGCACAGCTATTCACCTGCCCTCTGGCAGAGCGGCGCCTGGCGCCCCTTGGAAAATCACCAACTCCCCGAAGACATCAGTATCAGGATAGATGGCGAGCCGCCCTCGCCAAAAGAGGCAGATGAAGAGCCTCTCCCGGCCGTTATCTTTGACCCCTTGGGTCATACCTTGCCGGTCTCGATTGAACTCTCGCGCAACGGAGTTCTCACCGGACTCACGCTGCTTCCAGATGGCAGCGTGAAGATGGAGGCGCAGTGATGCGTGCCGAGCAGGGCTTCACACTGATGGAAGCACTTGTTGCCGTGGCCGTATTTGCGACTGCGGCCATGGGGCTGATCTCGCTCAATACAAACAGCATCCGTATCAGCGCGCAGATGGGAGACCGCGCCCTTGCGCGCCAGGTTGCCGAAAATGTCGCCGTCGAAACCATCACCAATCCTGAACTGCAGATTATCGGCCGCACTTTTGGCGAAGAGGTGCAACGCCGGCGCAGCTATTCCTGGGAGCGCGAAATCGCCCCGGCACCTCGAGAGGATCTGGTGGAAATCACGATCCGTGTGCGGGCCACTGGCGAGGAAGCGGTTTTAAGTGAAGTTACGCTCTTCCACCGCATCAGGGGACAGACATGAGCGCCCCAGCCAATTCTCAATCCGGTATCTCGCTAATGGAAACGATGATCGCGCTCTTCGTCGTAGCCCTTTTGGCGACGGCAGGCGGCCTGATGCTGACCCAATCTTTGCGCAGCGCACGATTAATCGAAGAACGAGGCACACAGGCCCGCGAGCTACAGACCGCCCTTGCCGTTCTGCGGGATGATTTCGCAGCTTTCGTTGACCGGCCCAGCCGCGCCGACGCGAGCGCCGACCTCCCGACCCGTTTTGAAGGGCAGCCAGTCCGCTTTGACGGCCGGATTGTAACGTTCATCCGCAATGGCTGGGCCAATCCCGCGAACCAGCCTCGCGGCGATCTGCAACGCGTAGAGTATCGCTTCGACGATGGCGCTCTGGTCCGCCGCTCATGGAGTTCACCTGACGCTGGCCCCGGCACGGCCATCGCAGATCAAATCCTGCTGGCTGGGTTGGAGGAGATTTCCGTCCATTACGGCCGCGAAGAGAGCTGGAGACCTGATTGGATCGTCTCAGCGACCGCGGTAGAGGCCCCTCTCCCAGACAAGATCCAAATGGTTTTCACATTTGGCGACGAGGATACGCTGACCGCAAAATTCCGGATAGGCCTGCGCGAATGAACCGCTCAGACCCTCAACGCGGAGCGGCTTTGCTGTCGATCCTGTTTATCGTTGCAGCGCTCGCAGTGGCTGCGCTGATAGCGACCATGGCGATCACTCAGCAGACAACGCTCGCAAAAGCTGCGTCTCGCCGGGCAGATGCAGGATGGGCAGCCTATTCGGCAGAAGCCGTTGCCCTCAGCGCCATTGCGGAAATGTCCAGCGTCACCAATGGCCAACTCACACCGCTGACCACGGGCCTGTCGCAGCCCGTGGTGCTGCCTTTGCGGGGCGGTGCCGTCTCAATGCAGGTCAGCGACGCGTCAAACTGTTTCAATGTCAACGCACTCGCCAACCCCGACGAAGGCGCCGCCACATTGGCCCGCCTTTCCTGGGCGAGCCTGCTGAGTGACCTCGATATTCCCGCAACCGAAGCCAATGGCCTTACGAATGCTCTCGCAGATTGGCTGGATGCCGACGCCAACACCCGGCAAGGCGGCGCCGAGGACGGGTATTATCTCACGCTCAGCCCCGCCTATCGCGCGGCGAACCAGTCCATGGACAGCCCGGCCGAACTGGCATCTGTGATGGGCTATACAAAAGCGCTTCGTGAGGCCCTCGCGCCTATGATATGTGCCCGACCGGAATCCCAGATGGTACGTCTGAACATAAATACGCTACGCCCCGATCAGGCTTCCCTGCTTCGCGCCACCTACTCAGAGGCTCTGAGCTTGGCCACCGCCGAGAGGATCCTCATGGATCGCCCGGATACCGGCTGGGCCAGCGTTGCAGAATTCGAAGCCCTGCCCGACATTCGGACCATACCCGAAGGCCAGAAACGGACCGACGCCCTGTCCACCATCAGCACGACCTATCTCGTAGAAGGGCAAACAACTCTTGACGGCGGCAGCTGGCCATTCTCCTTCATCATTTCCGCCGCAAGCGGCGCCGAGCCTGAAACTATTTGGCGCCGGCTGGGAGAAGAATGATGAAATCCATCTTGTATGTTACCCTCCCTGCTCATGCAGATGGTGCACTGCAGATTGCGCAGGAACGCGGCGACCGGATTGAACTTATCAATCATCGCGGCCCGTTTGGATCCGTCGACTGTGTTGCCTTTGCGCCCGCCACGGCGATTGGCCATTTCCGCGCGCCTGTTCCTGCACGCAATGAAGCGGAGGCAGCCCGTGCTGCCCTGTATGCCATTGAGGACGAACTCGCCCAACCTGTAGAAGAGGTTCACCTTGTCCTCGGTCCCCGCCTCAAGGACACGCTTGAGCGGGACATATACATTGTTGACCAGGCTTTGATGAAGTCCTGGCTGAACCTGCTGTCCAAAGCGGGGCTCTCTCCAGCAAAGATACTACCGGAACAAAGTCTTTATACCGATATTTCTATCCCTGTAGATATGGGCAGCCACATCCTCCAGCGGGAGGGCGCCCGGATTATTGCCATCGATTCAGGAATGCCGGCTCAAGCCCGTGAAGCACTCGCTGACGCTGATGCTGCGAACAGCCTGCAAGACAGCGTCCAGATTATTCGTCTGGCAGAACGCAGCAGTAGCCATTCCGGGGTGAATTTGCGGACGGGCCCATTTGCCCTGCCGCGGGAGAAAAAGCAGGGGATAAGCGTCTGGCGCAAAGCGGCCGGGATTGGCGTTGCGGCCGTGTCGGTATGGACGGGCACTTTGATACTTGAAGCGAGAAACTACAACTATGCGGCCGGGCAACTCGGCAAACGCGCGGCAGAGCGCTATGCTGTAATATTCCCGGATGCAGCAATTCCTTCAGATATTGACCGGGCGACCCGTGACATGCTGGCCGTTACGGCAACACCCGACACGATTGACTTTCGCACATCCTCTGCGGCCCTTTTTGAAGCGATCACTATCAGTCCTGGCACATACATTTCTTCGCTGACCTTTGATGGCAACGCCGGCCGCCTCATTGCAGATGTAGAGGCTCCGTCGCCGGAATTGGTTTCGGGAATAATTACCTTTCTCCAAAACCGCGGTTTCAAAGTTTCATCCAATGCGCCGGAGCAGAGCGCCGGAAACACAACATCACAGATCATACTGGAGCCAATGCCATGAACGCCTGGTGGAGCATGCGTAGTGCACGCGAAAAGGCCCTGCTCGGCATCGCTGGCTTGCTGGTCGCAGTTGCGGCCATATGGCAACTCGTTCTCCAGCCGGCGATCCACACTCTGCAGCGCGCAAAGCTGAACCATCAGAGCGCAACGCAAACGCTGGCACGTCTCGACCGGATTGAGAGCCTCATTCAACAAGGCCAGACGATCCATCCCGCGATCACCGCCCCCGCAACACAGGATGCTGCCGCCCTGCAGGCGCAAGCGG
>NZ_NCJT01000366.1 GCF_002282565.1 Hyphomonas sp. 34-62-18 | reverse complement strand
ACGGCGAGCAGGATGGCGGCGAAGACAAGCAGGAAGGCGTCGCGCACCGTCCAGGCCGCGAGCGCGAGCGCGGCGATGGCGGCCACGAGCAGCACGCGCACGAGGAAGCCCGGCAGGGCCGCAGCGTCTGCAAGGGGGCCTTGCGGTTTCATCCGCAGGCGGCTTCCGGTTGCATGGCAATCGTCAGCAGGCGAGGCGTCAATACTTTCTCCCGGGCTGTCAGTGTGTGCCGGGTATCAAGCGTTGAGCGCCGGGAAAGTTCCGGGAAAATTCCCGCTGGCCGTCAGAGATTGCAGTCTTCTTCCGGAACGCCGGTGCGCACCCATTGCTTGCCGGGGCGGGCGTCCGTCCACGGGGTATAGGTGAGGGAGAAGGGGTCGCCATCGCGCTGGAGGGTGAGGGTGACGGGCGTGCCGGGGGGTGTTTCGGCGGCAGCTTCGAGGGCTTGCGGATTGAGAATGAGGTCGTAGCGCTGGATGCCGGCGGCTTCGGCGGAGGTGCCGGGGACGATGGGGCCGGCGCGGGTGTTGCCGTCTTCATCCTTATAGGGACGGAATCCGATGACGAAGTTCTGCAGCATCCGGTCTTCAGCGGTGAAGCAGGGGCCGAAAAGGTCTGACGGCAGATCAAGCGGGGCGCCTTCCATCATGGCGCGGAAACCGGCCTGGCCGCCTTCGCCGAGATAGACGCCGACAAGATCATGCCAGAGGGCAACGCCGTCTTCAGCGTCCTTTCCGGCTTCCAGAAAGTCGAAGATGAGATTGTCCACGCGCAGCTCTCCACCGGAGGCGGCGCGGATCTGCGCGTCGAGGAGGGCGATGTAGAGCGGCCCGCGATTGTAGGGCACGATCTGGGCGTTGCCATCGGAGAAGAAGAGGCGGGTGACCTCGGCATTGGAAAGGTTTGACTGCGGATTGGTGTAGTAGGATTTGGCGTACTCGTTGAAGCCTTCGATATAGTGATCGAGGCTGGTGAGGCCGGCGCGGTAGGGCAGAAGGACGGTGTAGTAGTTCGTCACGCCTTCGGAATACCATTGCTGGCCGCCCGCGCCGCCGCCATCACCATAGCCGCGTACGAAATGGTGGAGCGCTTCATGGGCGAGGAGCGAGCGGACTTCATCGGGATCGCGGTCTTCGCCTTCGACGGTGCCGAAGATGAAGGAGTTGAAGCCGCCGCCGCCGCCTCCCTGGAAGCGTTCGGTGGTGCGCATGAAGATGCGGAAGGGCGTGTCGCTGGCGCCGAAGAAGCCGTTGAAATAGTCATAGGCTTCCCGCGTCCAGCTGGCGGCGCCGTCAAGGTCGAAGGCGGCGGGCGTCATCCAATAGGTGACGAAGGGGCCGGAGCCATCCTCGGGCTGGCTGCGCAGGGGGCCGGCCATGAAGAAGGTGTTGTTGAGGTTTTGCGCGGTGACGCGGGCGGTGACATTGCCTTCGCCAAGGCTGGAGGCGGCGCGGGCGCCGGGCTCAAGCTCTGACAGATCCCAGGCAAGGGCAACCTCGCGCGGCCAGCCGGAGACGGGCAGGGCGAGCATGGTGTTGCCTGCGCCGTAGAAGCCCGTGAGCTCGGTGCGCGTGTCGATCAGCGGGCCGGGGCGGGTGGCGGCGGTGATGACGCGCGGCTCGATGGTGTAGCGGACAGTGACATCGCCCTGGCTGGCGCGGGCGGCGATCCAGCGGCGGTCCTGGCGGAAGTCTGAGGGGTCGACGGGGTCTTCCTCGATGGTGAGCGGCAGGGGGCCGGCGGCGTCCTCAGCAACCAGCGTTTCCGGGCGGGTGAGCGCGCCAGGCGCCATGACACGGACGATGGCCATGGAGAGGAAGGTGTCGCCCGGCTGGAGGGCGGGCTCGCGGACGAGGAGGGTGATGTCGATGGCCTCGACCTTCTCGCCGGTGGGGCGGCGGGGGGTGAGGGCGATTTCCATATCGGCGGGGGCGGCGGCTTCAGGCTGCGGCGCAGGGGCCGGCGGGGCG
>NZ_NCJT01000100.1 GCF_002282565.1 Hyphomonas sp. 34-62-18 | reverse complement strand
TGTCCAGTTTTCTCCCTTGATATCATGGATCACCGCGCTTCCCGTCCAGGAGAGCAGGGTCGGCACCACCAGCCCCACGCCCTTACCCGAACGCGTCGGCGCAAACGCCATGACGTGTTCAGGTCCCGCATGACGCAGGTACTGGCCGCGATAGCGTCCGAGGAAGACCCCGTCCTTTCCGGACAGTTTGTGCCGCCGCACATCCTTCGGGGTCGCCCAGCGAGCGGACCCGTAAGTCGTCACAAACTTTGCGTCCTGGCTGCGGATCACCGAGCCGATCACAGCAACAAGGATTCCGAACAATCCGCCGCTTGCCGCGATCAAGCCCGCCTTCGCAAAGAGCTCCGGCGCATAAGCTTCATAGGCGTACCACCACTGGAAGAGCCTCCAGGGTACGTACACAGGCTGCTCGCCAATACTGAACCAGGGCGCGCCAAGCGCCCCCTGATAAGCTAACGCTTCTGCCACCCATTGCGTAGCATACCAGTTCGTCATTACAATGACGATCAGCACAATGCCGACCTGTCCAATCAAGATTTTTCCGGGATTCATACGCGTTCTCTCCAGCTTCTAAAACGAAGCCGTATCATCCACTAACCGCAGCGGGCCTGCCTAGTTGGACGCTATACAGAGGTATGCAAACGCACGCAGATCTGACCATCGGCGCGGGAAAAACCCCGCCGGCTACTTACTCGATAAGGCGCGGATGATTTTGGCCACCGTCTCAAGCGTCGCCAGGGGAGTCGTCCGCTCAATCAGGACGTGACACCTGCGCCGGGCCCGCTGGATATCTGTGTCCGCAACCTCGGTATCCGCGTAGCCTTCAAACAAGGCATCGACCGGCAGCGTGAAAAACCGGGCAAACTCGAACAGCATGCCGGCAGACATACGGTTGCTGCCGCTTTCATACTTATGAAGCTGCTGGTGACTGATCCCTATCGCCTCAGCCAGAGCGGAGAGTGTCAGTCCGGCATCCGTGCGCAGCCGGCGGACGTTCACCCCAACGATGAGATCAGCTCCCACCGCTTTCCGTCCAGAGCGTTTCCTAGCAGGCTTCTTCATCGCTCCCCCCGCACCAAACATTTGGTTCTAGCATATTCGATGATCCCCGTGCGACAGTCGACAAACGTTTCACCCCCGGATCACCACTACGACAATGTCGGCTTCAAGCGAACTCGTCGAAAAGTTCCTTGAAGCTCCACTATAAACAACGCCACGTGGCGGGGGCATCCACGCTGTCATCATCACTCACCCGATGGTTCACCAGCGTCCAGCATCCAATCTACCCAAGTTTTATCGTTAAGCTCCGCTTCTATCGCGCTCTCAACTCGCCTGCGCGTGGCGTCTGCATTCTCATCATCGAAGCCTGGCCGAAGATGGCCTGATATCTCTTGGAAACGGCGATGGACTTCTCGGCGCGGGAGCCGACGGCCGCCGCCAGCGAAATAGGCGTAAAATGCCGCCATCTCAGCCGATGAGAACCCACGCCGAACAGCGCTGCTCAGAAAGAAGCAGGCCGAGGAGACCTCACGGTCTTCATTCATCTCTGCCCATTGCTCGACCAAAGCAGTCACGCATCCCACTAGATGCGCAAAATCAGGGACTAAGCGAATAACAAATTTTCTGGCGCTAGTTGAGTGTTTTGTATCACTGCTCGACGAGGAGAATGACAGTTGGATTTGATTGAGCGGCTCGCCTTGCATCCAGCAAAGAAGGCCTGTTCGGATCAACGGCAAAGCGAGCCGCACGCGCTCTTCGTTCGTTTCCAGTTTTTTGTAAGTGGATCCCAGTAAGTAGCCAAAACCCTCCGGCTTGATGAGACGAAACAAATCGTCCGGGTGCGTTTCAAGCCAGTCAATTACCCATCTGCACCAATCTACCAAACTAGCCTCATCGGCTGGGCCGCTGTGGAGCAAGGCACTTTGCAACCGCGCCACCACTTTTTCTGGATACCCAAACCGAGCCGCGATTTTTCGGATTGGATTATCCTGAGGTGCCTCTTCATCCTCACCGAGTAATCTTAGGGCGGCTTCGGTTCGGGTTTGAACCCATGCCAAGTCCCCCGCCACTCTCTTGCGATAGGCGGAGAGGCTTTTCCTGAAACTGGAAAGTCGTTCAGCGCCTTCATCACCCACAACGTCGCCAGCGCTGAGTCGTGTGACCACATAGCGATCAAGGTCGGTCACAGCATCCGTCTCGATATGGATGCGGTCCATCACCGCCATCAATGGATCGTCGATGATGAGGCATTGATCCGCTTGCGAAAAAATCTCTTGAAGCTTTCTCCACTGCGTGCCGATCAGGTTTTCTTGATCATCAATGCCTGTCACTTTGCTCGGAATGATCAAGACCATCCCGGTCGCGTTCTCTCCAGCCCGTCCGGCACGGCCGGCGGCGTTTAAGAGATCTTCTGCTTTCAGAATGCTTTGCTTGCCAGTATCCGGCTGAAACTCGCTGTCGCTTGAAAGGATAACCAATTCCGCCGGTAGATTCATCCCCTGCGCCAAGGTTGACGTGGCTGCAAGCACAGAAATCGCGCCGTTTCGTCGATAAAGACGTTCGACTAATTGGCGCTCCTCCGGCAACAATTGCCCATGATGGCACGCTGCGCGACCAATGAGTTTTCCGTCTTTGAGCGGAAGATAGAGGTGCCGAACATGCCCGACTTCGTCGATTATCGTATCTAGCAAACGTTGTTCAGCTTCATTCAGATCGACGCTACATGGGCCTAGTGCTTCCGCTGCTCTATTCGCGATGGATGAGGCATTGGGAATGGTTGTGGCAAAGACCAAAGTTCGAATGTGGGCGCGCGCCGCGTCAGCCGCGAGAGCCGATGCGACCTCTCCGGCATTTGGGGTCAGTTTCCAAAACTTGTTTGTCGCCAGCGGCAGAGGATCGCGGTGAAAAGGCAAAAGAACGTAGCGCTCTCGCTCGGTAGTCGCCCAAGTCTGCTGCACACTGAAAAAACCAAACACTGGGGCCGAAATTTGATCTTTGAGGCGTTTAGGAACGCCACTTGTTGCTGTGGTTTTGGCGGTGGTGAGGGTTTTCTGGAGCGCTCTCAACTGGGCCAAATCATAAACAACACACCCTCGTATCTGACGGGTTGGCTTCCAGCTATCGTCGAACGAGAGTGATGGTCGGCCTGTTAGCTCCTCAATCCATCCAGCAAGCTCCTCGGTGTTTTTCATCATGGCCGAAAGCAGGAGAAAGTCGGCACTCGGGGCGATCCGCGCGATCATCAAGATACAAAGCATCGCATCGATCGCGCGCTTGTTCGCGTCGGTTTGGGGATGGAGCAGATGACACTCATCGAAAATCAGAAGACCTACATCGGCAAAAGCATCTGTTTCGGCATGGCCGGCTGCCAAACAGGCCTCAGGAGTCATGACGAGGATGTCGGGTAGTTCCTCATCGCTAAATTCATCCTCTCGCTGGCCGCGTACGCGTGCGCTTTTGAAGGTTTTGTTGAGGTCTGTGGCAGTTTGATCAACGAGCGCATTTGTAGGGGCAAGGAAGACTACCTTCAGACCGCCGAGAAGCGCTGCGTGAATTTTGAGTTGCGAGACGGTCGATTTGCCAGCTCCGGTCGGAAACCCAATCACCGAGGACACGCCTTGGGCCAGGTAACCTCGATCGACGGCGCTTTTGTGGTTGCGCCATAAATAGGGCCGCGTTGCCGCAACGCCCTGCATCGCTTTGCGCCATCTAGCAGGATCGGTCGCATCCGGTGCCGGCAAATTGACGACCGCACCGTCCAATAATGAGCGCCCAAGAATGATGAGCAGGCTCGCCAAATGAAACGGACCTGAGAAAGCGACGAGGGCCTGCGCGTTCAGATCGCCTAAGGCATCCGTGGCCGTCGGTGATGCTAGGCTTTTCACCCTTTCGAATACGGCGATGGGATCAGCCATATCGGTGATGCGACGCCCTTGGAGACGAAAGGCTAGGGCTCTCACGCCGCGAAGCAATTGATAGTACAACGCAGCGACAGCTTGCTGATAGTCAGTACCCACGACAACTCGCCGACGTCCCAGGCTGCGACTGTCGGTTATTGCGCCGACTTGACCTCGGGCCAGACGGATCAAGGTCCAGATCAAATTGGCTTGGAGCGGTTCGTCTTCTGGGAAGTTGATATGACGTGACACTTCTGCCGCGTCCGCCGACGCCTCAGCGGCTAGAAACAAGAGCATGGCCGAGATCTCGGGACTGATCGCATCTCCGCGCAGGTAAGCCGCTCCGGCCGTATCCTTACGAATGGCTTCGGCTTGGCGCACCAGCTGGTAGGCCGTTGCCGCCACAAAAGCAGCCGCCGCTTTGTCATCGCGGTCTGGCGAAGCCAGAATCAGCGCCTCATTCGTGCGCGCAAGCCTCTGAGCAAAACCAATGGTCTCTGAGAGCTGTTCTAAACTTGGCTGCCCGTCACGAAGCATCACCCGCGCTGACGCGATCTCCGCATACGCTCTTGAAAGCACATCTGGCAAATCTTCGCGGTCTAATCCTGGTAGCTCTGGTGTCTGACGAATAAGCGCTGCGGTTTGAGGGTCATACATCTTTTGCCTCCAAATCGTGCACCGCTTCTGCGTCTTCTATCCATCCAATCGCTTTGTTTGAAAGCTCGGCGAGCCACGGTCTGATATCGGCTAAATGAAGCGTTTCTGCTCGACGCCGCGTCAAGTCCCCAAGAACCGTCTTTTCATAGTCTTTGAACAGACGCTTGCGGCCAGCCTCTGTCGCATGCGTCGCGCCTACGATTGTAGAGATGCGATAAGCCCGCTGCTTATTCCAAAAGATGCTCGCCACGGTCGCATCGGCGTCCCCAACGCCATTCTTGGAAAGCATGTCGCTCACCGCCGCGATCAACTCATTGTCGCGGCGGCCCGACTCAAAGGTTTTGAATTCAGGCCAAACGCTGTCACGCACTCGGTCGCGGGGGTGCTCCGTGGCCTTTTCTTCGCAGATCACCACACGAGCGATACCGCGATCTTGGAATTCGATGATCAAACCATCCGTCCCTTTGTCAGCAAGCCGAATATGCGGCGCATGGATAAGCGCCGTATCGTCCTGCTGATGCGCGGCAATCCAGGCCATGACTTGAAAGACCCAGCCGTCTCGATGGAAGATCTCGTCCTCGGTGGCCGCCGTCAGCGTCGCCTTGGCGCCTTCAAACCCGGCAGTGGGCGATACAGGCTTGTTGCCAAGCTCATGCAGGATTGACTGAACCGTCTGCGCTTGACCGAGCGCTATGCGAGCGATGAGCTCAGCTAACGTGTCTTCATCATCAACGGACCACGTTGATCCGGTCCACCGCTGTTCATGGGAAATCGGAGTGAAGGACATTGGCATGGCTATCGCGCCTCACCCGGCAGCGGATAGAGCCCCGGCGGACGATCGACGCCCATTTCAAGCACATGGTTGACCATGACATCCATGGGATCACCTTGAGCTTCCGGGAGATCGATCGATGCCTGAATAAATGTTTCGCTATCGGCAGCGGCGAGGCCTGGGATAATGATCAGACTGGGATCAATATAGCCGCACTCGACCGGCTTTCTGAATCCGATTGCATTGGCCGTGACCAAGATCAGCTTTTCGCCGATGCGTCGCTCGAGGGCCGCATGATCAGCTTGCCCAATGCGGTTGAGGTCTCGCGGATGCATGAGAAAAGGCTCTCCCTTCTGAAATAGGGTCCGCAGAGTGGAGGGCGTTTTCATAGGCCTTTGGGACAAACGATTGGTACCACGCGCAGGCGCCGTCCGCTTTCTGCTACATCCGCCTCGATTGCGGCTGGGTTCTTACAGTATCTATGAGGGTCAAAGACCAAACATACTAGTGTATCAACATGGTCCATAGCAGCGTACCGGGCGGCGTCCTCTATAAGCTGGTTTACGACCTCTTTTTGACCCAGACTTTTTCGGGTCATTTTGACCTCAACAATCATCCGCGCCTCAGGTAAGTAGAAATCAACCCGGGAGCTATTCCCCGCATATGAGGGCGTTACCTCTTCCGAGCGAACATCATCAAAATGAAGATGGAGGATCGCGCCAAAAAGATCTTGTACATCATATTCATCATTGATCTCAAAACTAGGGCGACCGGCATAACGTCTTTGCAGCGCATGGGAGAGCAGAGGAAAGCGCCGACATAGTGCCTCGACTTTTTCAAGGGTCGTGGAGGATTGAGGGCCAAGGGAAAACCGATCAATCAGCCGTTCAGCAAACACGCTGAGTGCAGCTGCCGAAGCCACATCGCTGATTGAGATCGCTTCACGCAGAAGCTTGGTTTGCAGGGCGGCCTCAATGTCGTGAATCTCCAGTACACCCTCTGAAGGAAAAGCCAACGCCAATGCTGAGAGCAAAATGAGATCCGGCATGGGGAGCGTTTGATAATCCGGGGTGGCATTCGGTTCAGCTGGTGCGCCCTCTAGCTGCGCGATGGCCAGATTGGCGGCGCAGCGCGTAGACGCGGTCTCAAGTTCATTCTTGTTCAACCCCCGTCTCAAAACCGAAGACAGCCAAGAGCGATGCCCTGCCTGATCGTCTCTGAGGATCGTCAATCCATGAGCAAGGCCTAGCACTTCGATTGGATTGTGCACGAAGGAATCGCGATTGGCCGGGTACGGATCTCGCCCGCGCAGATGCTCTACGGCTTCCATCCAACTGCTTTGGTCGCCATCGCTCAACTGATCAGCAAGGTATCCATATGCCGCAAGCACTGGCGATCGGCGCAATAACTGCGCATCAACCGATGGCGGCGTTGACGCCATAACACCTTTCAAGGACTTTTGATGACGTTTTAGCAGAAGATACGCTAACCCGCTTGAAGGATCCGGCCATGCATAGTCCTGACCCAGCTGCCGCCGCGTTTCCGCCAGAATCGCGGCGAGCGGGCTTTCGATCACGCCGCTCATAGAAACCAGCGGCTGTGTTTCAGCTTCACATCGAGCGCCGTGGTCGACCAGTTCGGTACGCCTCGTAACCGGCCCAACAACTCAGCGATCCGTTCAGAGTAGAAAATCGTAACCGGTGTCCCCACAGGAAGCGTGGAGCGCCAAGATAGACTCGTGAATTTCAGCACTTGTTCGGCGATGTAATCCACATCGCCAAATGTCGAGTCCTCATGGAGCTTGATCAAAAGTGGCGTGGGCAAAGGTGTCTCGGGGCGTTTGATCAGGAACCCAGCATTGACCGCAAGCAGGCGGGTATGACGCCCGAGGCGCGCAATTGTACCCCTTTTGGGGGCGTAGACGCCTTTTCTGATCGTCGATCCTTTCTTGATCGGCACACCGTTATCATTCTTATCGATGAGAAAAAACGGATGATCATGGGTCACCGTTACGAACGCGAGCTCAATATCTTGCTCTGATCCGACCTCGCGCATGCATTCGAAAACGATGCTCGCCACGTCGATCCGCCTCAACGGTCTGTGCGCATGGAAGATCACACGAATTTTATCGCCCGGCTGCCAGTTATTGGTTCTCTTCACCTCCTTGAGCACCGACAGCATCGAAGTTCGAACAACGTCCGGATACTCACTATACGCGCATTCGCGAGACACGTTGCCCAGAACATAGGTGCCATCGCCACTGAACACAGTGGTAATGCCGACATGCCGCTGTTTTTCACTAACACGGCTTCCAGACAGTTCGGCAAACCCTATCCCGATGACCAACTCATCGGCTATCACCCGGTCCTGCGCGACCGTCCACGGCGTGCCTTCAAGCTTAGCATAGAGCGACACAGCGATGTTTCTGAGCGTGTAGCCGAGGCCATAGGGCTGCTGCGATAGCGTCGTTGACCTCACGCTTTGCACCGGAATACCAAGCGTCATGAGCAGCGCCTTACATCTCAAATACGGGCTTTGGATATCTGGGAGGAAAGCGTGCGGCTCATCCAGGACGACAATAGCTGCGTCCACATCTGTATTCTTTTGAAGACTCTCGGAAATTGCATCGCGATAGACCCTTTCGACCTCTGATATATCAACGCCCTTCAACTCGATGGGGCAGAGGTCTAAGTCGAGTTTCATAAGTCCAAAGACTTTGGGAAAGCCGGATTCAAAAGCCGGGCTTTTTTGCCCCAGTCCATCTTTCAGCGCGCTGAGAAAAGTCTCTACCCGACCCTGCAAATGTTTTGGATAGGCAACGAGCAATCGCGGCGACTTCTTTGGAAAGCTCACCCGATCATAGGGGCCATGTGCAGCCAAACCATCCCACGCCACCAATGATGTTTTGCTGCCCGAGCGATCAAAGACATAATCCACCGGCGGCGCGCGCCGCACTGTCTCGTCGCCCCCAACCGGACCGAAATTGATCCGTTTGCCGACTTTTGCTTCAACTCCAAGGCCAAGTGTAATTGGCTCTTTCGTAAGCTGCACTCCAAGTGACCTGCCACTGAGATTTTCCTCCAGATTGAGTTAGAGTCCGGCCCCTCAGGAAGGACGGACAGATGAAGCGATCCCGTTTCAGTGAAGAGCAGATCA
>NZ_NCJT01000365.1 GCF_002282565.1 Hyphomonas sp. 34-62-18 | reverse complement strand
GCCAGCGTGCCTTCGATGATGTCGATCCGGTCGCCCAGGCCGAGCATTTCCGCAACACCGGCGCCCTGCTGGCCGTACAGGCCAACAGCATGGACTTCATCGAGATAGGTCAGGGCGTTGAATTCATCGGCAAGGTCGCAGATTTCCTGCATCCGGCCGAAATCGCCATCCATCGAGTAGACGCTCTCGAAGGCGATCAGTTTCGGGCGATCCGGATCGTCATTCTCGATCAGGGCGCGCAGATGGGCGACATCATTGTGGCGGAAGACGCGGTATTCTGCGCCCGAGCGGCGGATGCCCTCGATCATCGAGGCGTGGTTCAGCTGATCGGAATAGATGATCAGGTTGGGCAGGATCTTGCCGAGGGTCGACAGGGTCGCGTCATTCGAGACGTAGCCCGAGGTGAACAGCAGCGCGGCTTCCTTGCCGTGCAGGTCTGCCAGCTCGCGCTCCAGATCGACGTGGAAGCGGGTGGTGCCGGAGATGTTGCGCGTGCCGCCCGAACCGGCGCCAAAGCTGTCGATGGCTTCGTGCATGGCGGTGATGACATCGTCATCCTGGCCCATGCCGAGATAGTCGTTCGAGCACCAGATGGTGACCTCACGCTCGCCCGCCTCGAACCGGGCGGTGGCCTTCGGGAAACGGCCCTTGTGACGGTGAAGGTCAATGAAGACCCGGTAGCGTCCTTCGCTGTGAATGGCGCCAAGGGCGTCTTCGAAGGCTTTGAGATGCTTCATGGCGCTCTGAACTCTCTGCGACTGACCATGCTTAATTTGGGTACCGGAGGCTTAGTCCGCGCACCTATTTAGGCGAACCCGTAAAAATACCTATGCGGCATAACCGGGCAGATCGCGGTCCAGCTTGCGGAGCAGCGCCGGCCAGACGAGCTTGTCCGTGAGGGTGGACATGCCGTTGCTGTGCTCGGTCATGCCGCCCTGCCCGGCCACCTTCTGCTGCAGCCCGCCATCGCATTCCAGAACGCCGTTGCGGCCTGCCGAAAGCGCCATGATCTGCATGGAACAGGCGCGTTCCAGGAAGAACATGCGGGTGAAGGTGATCGCCGCGGTGGCGCCGCAGGTCAGCGTGCCGTGGTTGCGCAGGATCATGGAATGCTTCTTGGGGCCAAGGTCGCGCACCAGACGCTCGCGCTCGTCCAGATCAAGGGCGATGCCCTCATAGTCATGGTAAGCGACATCTTCCCGCACGACCATCGCGGTCTGGCTGATCGGGAGGAGGCCTTCCTTCTGGGCCGAGACGGCCACGCCCTGGTCCGTGTGGACGTGCATCACGACATGCGCGTCTTCCCGGGCGGCGTGGATGGCGGAGTGGATGGTGAAGCCGGCCGGATTGATCATCGCGTCGGTTTCCTGAACGATGTTGCCGTCCAGATCGACTTTCACCAGCGAAGAGGCGGTGATCTCCTCGAAGAAATAGCCGTAGGGGTTGATCAGGAAGTGGTGTTCCGGGCCCGGCACGCGGTGGGAAATGTGGGTGAAGATCATGTCGTCCCAGCCGTAAAGCGCGGTGAGACGGTAAAGCGCGGCGAGGTCTACGCGCGCCTGCCATTCGGCTTCACTGACGGAGTTGCGGATATCAATCTTGCCTGCGCCATCGGCCATGGTCGTCTTCTCCCTGGATGCGTGTCTGAGCGTTCTTGTACGGCGGTTCTGTGCGTTTCCGGAGGTGAAAGTAAACGAGTTTGGGCATCAGCGCCAGATTCAGATGACGCGGGCGTCACCTTTTGCCGCAAGGGAAGCCTGCAAACGCCCGCGCCCGCCTGCCTTGACGGGTGGGGCAAAACATTCCCACATGCCGCCGCATGACCTCGCTGCGTATCGCTTTTTATGCTTCCAAACGGCCAGAGGCGCAGCAGGTGCTGCCGCTTCTGCGCGAAAAATATGGCCACTATTCAGAGGAAGAGGCGGAAGTCATCGTCGCGCTCGGCGGGGATGGCGCCATGCTGGACACGCTGCG
>NZ_NCJT01000099.1 GCF_002282565.1 Hyphomonas sp. 34-62-18 | reverse complement strand
GCCGAAGGCGCCGTGGCATCTCCCCGTAATCGGGGCCATCGCCGTGGTGTGGAGCCTTCTGGGCATCTTCGACCTTCTGGCGATGGTGACCCGCTATGGACCCTATATGAACCAGATGCCGGAGCTGACGCGGGAGTTCATCTACGAGCTTCCGATGGGCGTGATTGCGCTGCGCGGCATTGCCGTTTTCGCCACTCTGGTTGGCGCGGTGTATCTGATCCGCAAGCGGCTGGTGGCCGTGCGGATTCTGGCGCTCGGCGCGACAGCGACGATCTTCGGAATCGGCTTTTCCTTTGCCGGCGGCGCGCCGGATGATGGCACGATCCACGCAGTCTCGGTGTTCACGATCGTGGTGTCTGTCCTGCTGCTCTATTATGCACAGACCTGGGCCAAGTTTGGCGTTCTGAAATAGGCATTTGCCGCGTTTGGCGCCGCGATTGCGCCTTGTGGAAATCGGCGTAAACTTCCCTAACGTCAGGGAGGGCACGTCTATGAGTTTAGCGACATCTGATATCGGGCCGAAAGCTGGCTGGCATATCTGGCTGGTGGGTATACTGGCGCTGCTCTGGAACGCTTTTGGCTGTTTTGATTTCACGATGACGGCCACGCGCAACGAAGCCTATTTGGCGCCTTATCCGCAGGAGATGCTGGACTACTGGTTTGCCATGCCCTGGTGGGTCTGGGCCGTGTGGGTGATGGGCGTGTTTGGCGGATTTTTCGGGGCAGTGGCGCTTCTGCTGCGCAGCAGCTGGGCGGTGAAGCTGTTTGCTATTTCGCTGCTGGGCGCGGTCATCAGCCTTGTCACCGGCATGATGGACGCGGACGCGCCGAAGATGGAGGGGACGGAGGTCTTTTCCTACATCATCATCGCGATTGCCCTGATCCAGCTGGTCTACGCCTATTGGCAGATGAAGCGCGGCGTCTTGCGCTGAGCGCGTTTCGCTCTAGCCTCCCGGCCAGACGTTGAGGGAGGACTACATGGTCAATGAAAAGAACCAGACTTGGGTGCTGCGCCACCGCCCGGTGGGAGATTTGAAAGAGGGCGATCTGGAGCTGGTCGAAACGCCGCTTTCCCCGCTTGAAGACGGGCAGGTGCGCGCCAAGACGATCTATCTTTCGCTCGATCCGACCAACCGGATCTGGATGAGCGATATGGATGCCTATCTGCCACCGGTACAGATTGGCGACCCGATGCGCGGCGGCGGGCTGAGCGTCATCACCGAAAGCCGCTTCGAGGGCCTTGAGCCGGGCGACATCGTGAATACGGGCCTCGCGGGCTGGTCGATCTACAACACGTTGCCGGGCGCGGCGCTGACCAAGCTGCCGAAGCTGCCCGGCGTGCCGCTGACCGCGTTCATGGGGCCGATCGGCGCGACCGGCATGACCGCCTATTTCGGCCTGATGGACATTGGCAAGCCGAAGGCGGGCGAAACGGTGGTGGTGTCGGCGGCTGCCGGCGCTGTCGGCTCGATGGTGGGCCAGATTGCCAAGATCCAGGGCTGCCGCGTAGTGGGCATTGCGGGCGGGGCAGACAAATGCCGCTGGCTGACAGAGGTGGCCGGGTTTGATGCGGCCATCGACTACAAGAATGAAGATGTTGGCGCCGCGCTCGACAAGCATTGCCCGAAGGGCATCGACATCAATTTCGAGAATGTCGGCGGCAAGATCATGGATGAGGTGATCGCGCGGCTGAACGACTTCTCGCGGATGCCGCTTTGCGGGCTGATCTCGACCTATAACGCAACCACGCCGGTGCCCGGGCCCTACAACTTTGCCAACCTGCTGATGCGGCGGACGCTGGTCAAAGGCTTTATTGTCATCGACTATTTCCCCCGCTTCCCGGAGGGGATGCAGCAGATGGCGCAGTGGCTGATGGAGGGGAAACTCAAATTCGAGACCGACATCGTCGACGGCTTCGAGAAGGCTCCGGCGAGCCTTTCGCGCCTGTTTGAAGGCAAAAACCTCGGAAAACTCGTGGTTCAGGTCAGTCCGGAGCCAGTTTGAGGCTCAGGTTCAGCTTGCGTTCATCCTGCTCATTACCAGAATGTCATTCATGAAGTCTGGGAGTGGGAAATGGGACGGCATGCGGGACGGGGGACACGGGGATGGATGGCAGCCGCGGCGCTGATGGGCGTTGCCGGCTGCAGCCATTCCGACTGGGAGGCGGTTGCGATGGGCCTCAACATGGCGGCCGAGGAGATGGCCGTCACGCTGACCCAGACGCCTGCCTATGGCTGTGACTACAATGCGCAGGGCTATGCCGTTTGTGACGATACCGGGGACGGGTTCGCAGACCGGTATGCCGATCCGGCCTGGGATTATGTGCCGGGCTATTATGTGACGCCGGCCACGCGCATCAATGATTATGGGGAAGCCTTCCAGTATGACGCCGGGTGCGATTGCTGGCACCGCGAGCCCTCGCTCGACACCTATCCCAAGTAAGCGCTGCATTTCCGGGTGCCGGGAACTTAGACGCGCGGAAGGGCCGTCTCCGCGCTTGCGCTCATGCCGATCCGCTGCTCATATGGTCTGAGAACACACTCACCGTGGGGAGAAACGCGGTTGCAGTTGCGCCGTATGTTCGCTGTCGCTCTTTTCCTAGCTGCCTGCTGGGCGGGCCCGGCTTTTGCCCGGCCTGCCGTCGAGGATGCTCCGCTCAAGGACTGGGCAGTTGGAATTCTCGCCGCCGACTGGCGTGACAGCGAAGGCGCTCCCATCGATGCGTTCGAGAATGCGCGGCGCGATCTGGCGCGCGGCTTTGCCGAGGTGGGCTTCAGCGCGGACAACATCACCCATATGTCGCTGCGCCCTCGGGAGCTGGGTGGTTTTTCCCTGCGTTCGGAGGAAGTGTTTTCGGCGTTTGAGACACTCGCTGCCAAGGCGCAGGCGGGGTGCCTGTTTTACTTCACTTCGCACGGCGTGCCCGAGGGCATGGTGCTGGGCACCGAAGGGCTGATCAGCCCGCAAAAGCTGAACGGCCTGATCCATCAATGGTGCGGCGAGCGGCCGACCGTTGTCGTTGTGTCGGCCTGTTTTTCAGGCGTGTTCGTGCCGGAGCTGGCCGCGCCCAACCGGATGGTGATGACGGCGGCGCGGCAGGACCGGTCTTCCTTTGGCTGCGGGGCGGGGATGATCTATCCGGTGTTTGACCAGTGCGTTCTGGATTCCCTGCCGGGGGCGGATGATTTCGTTCACCTCTCGAACATGACGCGCCGCTGCGTTGCGATGCAGGAGCGCCAGCAGCGTCTCTGGCCGCCGTCAGAGCCGCAGTCGGACGTTGGCGACGATGTGGAGGATCTGTTCGTCTTCCTCGATTTCGAACGTGAGACGCCCTAGGCGGCGGTGAGCGCGGCGAAGGCTGCGTCGAGATCTGCTTTCAGGTCGCTGACGGCTTCCAGGCCCACATGAACGCGCATCAGCTGGCCCGGCTTTTCTTTCGTCCAGCAGCCGTCACTGCGCGTCAACTGGTCATCACACGGAATGATGAGGCTTTCAAAGCCGCCCCAGGAAAAACCCATGCCGAAGAGTTGCAGCGCCTCGAAGAAGCGTTCGAGCGCGGTGGGCGGATGTTCATTCAGCACGAAAGCGAACAGGCCGTTTGAACCGGTAAAATCCCGCATCCACAGGGCATGATCGGGATGGGAGGGGAGCGCCGGGTGAAGGACGCTGGCGACTTCCGGCCGCGCTTCCAGCCACCGGGCAAGCTCCAGCCCGGCGGCCTCATGCGCTTTAAGACGCGTATGCAGGCTGCGAAGGCCGCGCACGGCGAGATAGGCATCATCCGGGGCGAGGCCGATGCCCCAGTCTTCCGAGCAGTGGGCCACCTTGTTGGCGAGGCTGAGCTCATTCGTCATCACCGCGCCGCCGAAGGCGTCAGAATGGCCGATCACATATTTGGTGAGCGCCTGCACGGAAATGTCTGCGCCAAGCGCGAGGGGCTTGTAGTTGAGGCCGGCGCCCCAGGTGTTGTCGCAGACGATCCGTATGCCGCGCGTCCGGGCGACTTCGGCGATGGCTGGAAGATCGGAAATCTCGAAGGTGAGTGAACCGGGGGACTCCAGCAGGATGGCCTGTGTGTTGTCCCGGAAAAGCCGCTCTATGCCAGCGCCGATGCGCGGATTGAAGCGCTCTGCCTCGACGCCCATCGCTTTCAGGCGCTTTTCGCAGAAGCGGGCGGTGGGGCCGTAAGCGCTGTCAGTGAACAGAAGATGCCCGCCGGATTCCACAACGCTGGCGATGCCCAGCGCGCAGGCCTGCAGACCGTTTGACGCGAGGCGGGTGTGCCGGGCGCCTTCCAGGATGCACATGGCCGCTTCCAGTTCGCGGTGAACCGTGAGCCCCATGCGGCCATAGGTGGGCTTTGGCCCGTAAAGCGCGGCTTCTGTGCGGAAAAGGACAGTGGAGGCGCGCTCTACGGGCGGGTTGACCGTTACGCGGCCGAGGCGTTCGGTGCGGGTATGGATCAGGCGGGTTTCGGGCGCGGCGTCATCCTTGGCACTCATCGCGTTAGCCTTTGGCGATGGGGTGGGCCGGATCGGACGCCCATTCCGTCCACGAACCATCATAGACGGCAACATCCCAGTTGCCGAGGCGGGCGAGGGCCAGCGCGGTGATTGCGGCGGTGACACCAGAGCCGCAGGTGGCCACTGTCGGCGCGCCCGGATCAGGGATGAGGCGGCGGAGGTCCTCTGCGGATTTTATGCGCCCGTCTTCGGTGACGAGCGCGCTGCCGGGCAGGTTGATGCTGCCAGGGATGTGGCCGGAGGGAAGGCCCGCGCGAGGCTCCGGATCGCGGCCGAAGAAGCGGCCATCGGGGCGGGCGTCAATGATCTTCACACGGGCAGAGCCGACAAGCTGTTCCATGCCGCGCGCGTCCATGATGAGGTCGCTGCGCACGCGGGGGGTGAAGTGGCGCTCGCCCGGCGGGGTGGGCAGATCATCGAGGGGCCCGCCTTCGGTCACCCAGGCGTGCAGCCCGCCATCGAGCACGTGCACATCCTTGTGTCCCATCACGCGGAGCATCCACCAGGCGCGGGCAGAAGCGAAGAAGCGGTTCTGATCGTAGACCACAATGCGGCTGCCATCGCCGAGGCCGAGCTTGCGGACGCGCGAGGAGAACTTCACTGCATCCGGCATCATGTGCGGGAAGGGGGAGGCGGTGTCGGCGATCTCGTCAATATCGAAATAGACCGCCTTCGGAATATGTCCGCGCTTCCAGGCCTCGCGCCCGGTTTCCACCGGATTGGTCCAGGGAGCAAACCAGGTGGCGTCAACGATACGCACGTCCGGGGCGGAAATATTGGCCATCAGCCATTCGGCGCTGACCAGGGGATCGCCTTGCTCGCTCATTGTTTGGTCTCCATCCAGGGCGGAACCGGCAGGCCTTTCGAGCGCAGGAATTCCGGATTGTAGAGCTTGGTCTGGTAGCGGTTGCCGTAATCGCAGAGGATCGTGACGATGGTGTGCCCCGGTCCGAGATGCTTGGCGAGGCGGACAGCGCCGGCAATGTTCACGCCGGCCGAGCCGCCGAGGCACAGGCCTTCATGCTCGACCAGATCAAAGAGATAGCCGAGCGCTTCATCATCATTGATGCGCCAGGCCTTGTCGACAGCGATGCCTTCAAGGTTTGCCGTGATGCGGCCCTGGCCGATGCCTTCGGTGATGGAAGTGCCTTCGGCCTTGAGCTCGCCGGTCGTGTAATAGGAATAGAGTGCCGCGCCGCCGGGATCGGCGAGGCCGATGGTGATCTTGGGATTGCGCTCTTTCAGGCCGAGGGCGACACCGCCCAGTGTGCCGCCGGAGCCGACGGCGCAGATGAAGCCGTTGACCTGGCCTTGCGTCTGCTCCCAGATTTCCCGCGCGGTGGTGTTGTAATGGGCGCGGCGGTTGGCCTGATTGTCGAACTGGTTTGCCCAGATCGCGCCATTGGGCTCGCTGGCGGCGAGTTCTTCAGCGAGGCGGCCGGAATAGCGCACATAGTTGTTGGGATTGGCATAGGGCACCGCATCAACCTCTATCAGCTCCGCGCCGAGGAGGCGGATGGCGTCTTTCTTCTCCTGGCTCTGCGTGCGCGGCATGACGATGACTACCCGGTAGCCCAGCGCTTTCCCCACAAGGGCGAGGCCGATGCCGGTATTGCCTGCCGTGCCTTCAACAATGGTGCCGCCGGGCTTGAGGGCGCCGGACGCCTCGGCCTCGCGTACAATGCCCAGCGCCGGGCGATCCTTCACGGACTGGCCGGGATTGAGGAACTCGCACTTGCCGAGGATCTCGCAGCCGGTCTCCTCCGAGACGCGGTTGAGCCGGAGCAGCGGCGTGTTGCCGATAAGGTCGATAACGGACCTGTGAATGGTCATCAGGGAACTCGATTCTGAGATAGTCGTTTATTCAAGGCTACGCGCCTGCGCAGCAAGGTTCAATTGGTCAGGACGGCCATTGCGGCTGGCTGGCTGATCCAACCACCCGATTTGACCGTAGAAATGGTCGTAAAGCCGAAAGGATCAACTGACATGACCTTTAAGCGTCTCATAGTTTCCCAATTCGTCATGGCCCTGGCCTTGACCGGCACGGCCATGGCAGATGACGCCGCTGTTCCGACGGCAGCGGTCCTCGAAAAGGCTTGGACACCCAAGGCTGGTGACGAGATCCGGTTCAACGTCCTTCGCAAGGGGAACCCTTTCGGTTCGCATACCGTCACTTTTGAGTCTGGCCCTAACAACGCTTTGATTGCAAAAACAAAAGTAGGCCTCAAGGCGGGGCTCGGCCCGATTACGGTCTTCCGCTACGACCTTTCTGCCAGCGAGACCTGGCGCAGCGGTGAACTCGTTGCCGTCAACGGGCAGGGCAATGATGATGGCAAGAAGGGCTCCATGAAGGCCACCCGCGAGGGCGATGCACTCGCCATCCAGGGGAGTGAATTCACTGGAGAAGTGCCCGCTGACGTCATCCCCGCCAGCCACTGGAATTATGCCCAGACCAAGGCTTCGGAGCTTCTCTCCACCGAGAATGGCGAGATCTACAAGGTGACCGTCACCCCCAAAGGCCGCGAAACGATCGAGGCCGGCGGCGAGACGATCGAAGCAAACCGCTACTTCATGGATTCCAACATCGATGTGGATGTCTGGTATGACGATGAGGGGCGCTGGGTGAAGCTCGCCTTCGAGGCGCGCGGCCAGGAAATCGAGTACGTGCTCGACCAGATGTACTGACAAAATGGGGGCATGGCAGTGGGGACCTTGAGGCTGATCCTCGGCGATCAGCTGTCGCCGGACATGTCATCCTTGCGCGATACGGACAGGTCGTCTGACCTGATCCTCATGGCCGAGGTCATGGAGGAGGCGACTTACGTTCGCCACCACAAGAAGAAGATCGCCTTCCTCTTTGCCGCCATGCGCCACTTTGCCGAGGAGTTGCGTGCCGCTGGGCATCAGGTCCGTTATGTGCGGCTGGAGGATCCGGCCAATCAGGGATCGCTCAGGGCCGAAGTTGCCCGCGCGCTGGAAGAGACCCCTGACCTTGATGGCGTGGTGGTGACCAAGCCGGGGGAGTGGCGCTTGCTGCAGGATATGGAAACGTGGGGCGACCTGCTGCCCGTGCCGGTGGAGCTGCGGGAGGACACGCGCTTCGTTGTGCCCCTCAAGGAGTTTGAGGCCTGGGCGAAGGGGCGCAAGCAGCTGCGGATGGAGTATTTCTACCGCGAGGTTCGCCGCAAGACCGGCCTGCTGATGGAGGGGCAGGAGCCGGCGGGCGGGCAATGGAATTACGACAGCGAAAACCGCAAGCGCCTTCCGAAATCCAAATCCACCCCCCACCGCTTCCTGCCGGAGGCTGACGCGCTGACCCGCGAGGTGATGGCGCTGGTCGAGGCGCGCTTTGCCGATCATTTCGGCGATCTGGAACCCTGGGTGTTTGCCACGACGCGGGCGGGGGCCGAAGAGGCGCGCGATCACTTCCTCTCCGAAATCCTGCCCGGCTTTGGCGACTGGCAGGACGCCATGGCGCGGGGCGAGCCATGGATGTGGCACTCTCTGCTCTCCGCCTACATCAATTGTGGCCTGCTGGACCCGCTGGACGTGTGCCGGCGCGCGGAAGCGGAATGGAAGGCGGGCCGGGCGCCGCTCAACGCCGTTGAGGGCTTCATCCGCCAGATCATCGGCTGGCGGGAATTTGTGCGCGGCATCTACTGGCTGAAGATGCCCGGCTATGCGCAGATGAACGCCCTGGACGCGCATCGTCCGCTGCCGGAGTTTTTCTGGACGGGCGAGACCCCCATGCGCTGCATGGCCGAGGCGATTGGCCAGACAAAGCGCTATGCCTATGCCCACCATATCCAGCGCCTGATGATTACCGGCAACTTTGCGCTGCTGGCCGGCCTTTCCCCGGACGAGGTTAATGAGTGGTATCTGCTGGTCTATGCCGATGCCTATGAATGGGTGGAGCTTCCCAACACGCATGGGATGGCCCTGCATGCCGATGGCGGGCTGATGGCATCGAAGCCCTATGCGGCGAGCGGCAATTATATCTCCAAGATGTCGGATTAT
>NZ_NCJT01000364.1 GCF_002282565.1 Hyphomonas sp. 34-62-18 | reverse complement strand
TCCGGTGTGCCGGTGACTTCGGCTTCTGCGCGCACACGGATCTGTTCACCCAGCTCGCGGCCGAGCATCTGCGGCGCGGCGAGCAGATAGCCGCGCACGGCGGACATGTTGCGCGCGTCAAGCTCGGCGACGATCCGGTCCTGCCAGTAGGGAAGCTTGCTGTCCTCGTCGCGCGGGCCAAAGGCCGTCAGCTCTTCAAGCAGCCGCACTTTGGCATGCTGGAGGGCTTCGGCGGCGCCTTCGCGGGAGGTGAGATCCTGATCATACGCATTGGAAACGGCGCGCGCGCCGATCACAGGCAGAAGAATCAGCAGGGAATTGAACATCACCGCCAGCATCCAGCCCGCTTTGCGGGAATGTACTTTCCGTTGGCGGGCCATTCCGACGATTTTACCGTTTGGGCAGACTGTAGGGGCGGATGCACATAGAGCGTGCCGGGGGACCAAAGATCAAGGGGTGGTCTGCAACTTGCACTGTGCATAACGCCCGTTGTGGGGCATTGAAGCGTTTACTGACAGTGTTTCGGCATGTTTTTGTCTTAGTTGTCTGAAATTACAGGGTTTACTACCGCAGTCACGGACATTGCAGAGAATCGGGGTCCGCTCTATATGGCACGCAAACGAGTGAAGGAGTCTGCCGTGAGTATTGATCTCTCAGACGATTATCGCCCCTCGGAAGACGAAGAGTTCATGAATGAACGGCAGCTCGCCTATTTCCGGCGCCTGCTGGAAGCCTGGAAGGCCGACATTCTCGACGGCGCCAAGCAGACCATTCACAATCTTCAGGACGAGTCAGGCTCTCTCCCCGACATTGTGGACCGCGCTTCTGCCGAGAGCGACAAGGCTCTTGAGCTGCGCACCCGCGACCGCCAGCGCAAGCTGATCTCCAAGATCGATGCGGCCCTGCGGCGGATCGAAGACGGTTCGTACGGCTATTGCGAAGCGACCGGTGAGCCAATCGGCCTGCGCCGCCTGGAAGCGCGCCCGACCGCGACGCTGAGCCTTGAGGCCCAGGAGCGCCACGAGCGCAAGGAACGCACCCTGCGGGACGACTAGGCCCCAGCGTTTTCAGGAGTCTTGCAGACAGTAAAAAGGCGGCTCTCCAGATCGGAGTGCCGCCTTTTTTCCAGTCATCTTCCCCACGCCTTTGGCGGATCTTTGTACGAGCTTCTTTGGCCGCACGACCATCATGACGCCGAGATCCGAATCACGCCTTACCGAGGCCTGACCAGAAGGTAAAATTCACGAGACTTCCGTGAATCCTTCAGGCGGTTGCTGTTAATAATTTCCGCTGGGGTCAATTTACTAACGCGCCGTTAACCCTTTCCGGGCGACTTAAGCAGCATGACCTTGCCCATGGCCTCTTCCGCGAAGAGTGCATCCCCGCCGGACCTGGCGGAGGATGGCTGGGATGTTTCGCCCAGACTCCGGCGCCGTATCATGACCGATACCCCGCCGATGCGCGAACCGATGGCCCCTGACCGGCCTTTGCCCACCTCGCGCGGCGTACTGACACCGGCCGAGATCGAGATGCTGCTGCGGCCCGACCTGTCGGACATGGACGACCTGCCCGAAGAGCCTGCACCTCAGCCCAAACCCGTGGCCGAATTCGCGCCGCCTGCCGCTGCCCCTGCCAGTGCCGGGCGCGAAGAGGCAGCGCGGCGGATTTCCGCGCGCCTGTCCCGCGCGATGCGGGAGCATTGCGGGATTGCTGCGGCCTTCACGGTGCAGCGTATTTCGCCGGTGAGCCTGGCGCAGGCCGTTTCGGCGCGGGAAGAAGCGGGGCAGGCGATTGTCTGCTGCGCGGGCGCGGAAGGCGATGTGGCGGCGATGCTGGTGATCGGGGCGGGCCTTGCCCAGATCATGATCGAAACGGCCTGTGGCGGGCCGGTGCCCAATTCCCAGCCGCGCGATCTCAGCCCGATTGACCTTGCCCTGCTGGAAGGGCTGGCCCGTCCGCTGGCGCCGGTGATCGGAGCCGGGATCAATTTTGCGGGCGT
>NZ_NCJT01000363.1 GCF_002282565.1 Hyphomonas sp. 34-62-18 | reverse complement strand
ATGCTTTCAGAGACTCATTGATGCGCCTGCCCCGCCCCCTTGCGCGGGGACCGCGCTCCGGCAGACGCGCCGTCCGCCCACCTCCGACTGAGGAGGAAGGCCTTATAGCGATGGCAGGCGCCCGGGGATGACCTGGCGCAACCCCAGGAGGCGTCCTTTCGAATGTCGGCCAGGCTTGGCCGCCGTTCCACAAAACCGGCCTGGCAACCGCGCATCCTGGCGCCAGCCCGCCTCACGAGCCTGGCGCGGCCATGCAGGAAACCGGGGGACGCAGCCGGCGACCCAGCGCCGTTATTAAAGGAAACGCCATCAAGCTTTAACAAGGCGCCCTGCCTGTTAAAGCCTCGACACGCTGGCGCGTTGCGCCCGATGAGAGGATCTCAAGATCGAGGGTGGCGCACCCGTCCCGAATCTTTCCAGTATCTCCCCTTATGGCGCTTCACATCCGCGATTTTCGACACAGCGATGCGACCGGGCTCTTCCAGCTCCGCGAGCGCGCGCATCGCATCGGCGCCCCGCCCGCCCAGGACGCCGGCGCCCATATCCTCGTCGGCTTGCGCGACGGCGCGCTCACCGGCGCCATCTGGCTAACGTCTAAAGGCGACACCGGCACGTTGCCGGCCCTGCTCGTGAAACAATCGCCGGGCTGGCAATCCATCGCCCGGGAACTCATTGCAGAAGCCTGCCTCTGGCATGTTTCACGCGGCGCGGCCCGGATCGATCTGCTGGCCCTCCCCGATGACAGGGACTTCCGCGCCGGGCTTCTCGACATGGACTTCAGGGCGAACGCCGCCGCGGAGACTATGAGACGCCTCGTCCGGTCCCATACCGCTGCCTGATACCGGCTTCCGTCAGGCCCTGATCGGGCGCCCGTCACCCCCCTGACAGCCATCGCAAAAGACGCTTTTCACCCTCTGACACCTGCTGGCAGTGGGAAGGGCGGGCGCGCGGTCCGCCGGCGGGGCCCAGCCCCGTACCTCATAACGAACAACTGGATCCTCAGTGAGCCCCGCCGGGCAGGCCGTCCGGCCGGAGCGCCCCGCGCCATGCGCGGGCGGACCGCAAAACGTCCTCCACTGGCTTCAGGCGACTCTCTGTCCGGGACCGGCCTCCGTCCCAAGCAGCTCCATGAGGTAGCCCCCATCGCGCAGGCCTTCAGCCTTGCGCACGAGATATTTTACCGCGTCCCGCAGGCCTCCTCCGTTCTGGCTCCATCCTTCAGCCACCCGTGCCTCGCCATACAGCAGGATGGCAATCTCGCGCCGCGTCATGTCCTTTGCCAGGCCATCGAGCGCAATCAGGCCGTTGCGCAGGATTTGCGTCGTCTTGATCCAGAGCGGCACGGACAGATCCGGCCCGTCGCCATAGAGATTGAGCACCGCTTTCTGCCCCCGCGCCATCCGCTCATAGGTCTCGATGTCCGACACGGTGAACTTCATCCGGACGGGCTCCAGCCCGATCAGCGGCAGGCCTGTGCATTTGACCTGCACGACGCAGCCCTTGCCGCGCACCAGGAGATACTCCCGGCCGAGGTAGTCGCTGATATGGGTGATCTTCGCGATGGGGAGGGTGCGGTCCCAGAGATCGCAGGTTTCTCCCGGGCCGCGCGGGCTGCAATGGATCTCCACCTGGCCCGGGAAGGCCGCGTCGCTCCAGACGGCGTCTGCCTCAAACCCGCCCAGCGCCGGATCAGGCATAAAGACCAGCCCCCAGCGGCCGGCCAGTCTCTGTTCGGCGCGGGATTTCAGCATACGGATCGGGGCGCAGGGCGCCATCGTTTCAGAAGGCCCGAGCTCTGCACACAGAGCGTAATCCCGCCGGAACCGGGGATTACGCCGGAGATATTCCCACGCCCAGCGATCCATGGAAAGCCGCGACAGGTAATCATAGCGCGCAAGGGCCATACTCGGCGCCAGCGTGAATGTCTTCATCAGAACATCCTCCGTTTGCAACGGAGGATGCAAGAATGATTCCACTTTAGCGGGTTTTTCATTAACCCTGA
>NZ_NCJT01000362.1 GCF_002282565.1 Hyphomonas sp. 34-62-18 | reverse complement strand
GGCTTCGGGCCGGCGGAGATCAAGGCTCAATGCTTTTCCGGTCGTATTCTGGATGTCGATGACGCATGTCGGGGTGAGCGGATTACGGCAGCCGAGAAACGCAAATTTCAGTCCGGCGATGTCAAAGACGGCATTTTCCGATGTGGCCTGATCGAGGCGTAGCGTCTTGACCTCGGGACGGGTGGACGCAATCAGAATGTCTCTGAACTCACGCGGATAGGTGTCGCCATTGATGCGCAAGTCCGGCCAGAAAGACTGGAACAGTCCAGCCTGGCGATCAAAGGAAACTTGCCAGGTGAAAGCGATGCCGGGCGGGGCGGAGGACTCTCGCTTGTTCTCAAGGCTGATGACGGATTTGACCGAGTTCAGCTGCACGCCATCTTCCGTGTAACCAGAAGCGCTGCGGCCCTCAACGGTCACATCCTTGTTCCCGGTATTGATCAAGTCGAAGCTGCAGACGGGAGCGTCCGCGCTGGTGCAGCCCAGGAAGTGGACTTTCACGCCAGCGACCTCATAGGCATATTCCGGGTGCGCCGTATCGACCGGACGCATGCTGCGAACAGCGATCTGTTTGCCGCCGCGGATGGCGATGTCGCGGAACTCCTTTTCGAACTGTATCCCGCCGACCATAAAGTTGGGCCGGAACAGCTGAAACTTGTTGGCCGCGCTGGTGAAGCTGAACTCTATCTGGGACGTTTCGAGCGACGGCACGTCCCAATAGGTCTCGGAGTTGGCGGCGATTGATTTCCTACGAGTTTGCACCCAGGCGCCGGTCTCGTCGATGGCCCACTGCCGGGGGTATAAATCGAGCCTAATGGGGTCAGGCGTTGGATTCATGACCGTGAACACGCAGCGCGGCGTTTCTGGCTGGTCACACCCCTGAAATTCGAAGTTCAGGCCACCTAGCTCGAACGCCGCATTCGGAATGGTGACGGCCTCGTTCTTCGCGGCAGTGGCCTCTCGAAGTTTTTGGATTCGGGTTTGCAGAACCTGATTGCCGGGATCCAGCTCGAGGGCTTTTTCAAAAGCTGCCAGCGCTTTTGCGGAATCCGTCGGTACAAGGATATCGCCTGCGCTGAGCAGGAGTTCTGCGCGGTTTTTTGGCTTGATGGTGTCCGCATCAGAAGCGGGGGCGGATAAGGTTGTGACCATGTTCTGGGCCGCTGCCTCAGCGTTACCCGCAACCGCCAGAAATTTCGCATCATTCAGCGCCGGATCGTCAGACGTCAGCAGCTTTGTGAGGGCGGCTTCATAATCGACTTTCACGTCTTGTGAGATGTCTGTGCCGCTGGCGCGGGCGCTTATGATCGCGTCGGCAACGGACGCGGCAACTACGGCCGATATGCGCTCTTCGCTGAGCTGCAACTGTTCTTTGATGTCTGCTTTTGTCGCCGTCGCCTGGTCGGGGAAAAGGCGCGCCGTGATCTCATCCTTGAAGAAGACATAGATGCCAATCAGGCCAGATATGACGCCGACTGCGGCGCCAATTGAAATGGTTCTGCCCATCCCGCCATTCTGACGGTGTTCATTGGACTCGCTCATATCGTCCCCCCTCCCTGTATTCCGAACATCAGACCGGGGAGGCTATTCAGGCAGGAGGGGATGGCCAGTTTTTTTCCAGCTTGCGCGGGGCAAGCAGGTGGGCGGTGTGGCAAATGTGCAACACTTCGTCCTTGTGCGGAGCAGACATGAGAGAGGCGATGTTGCGCGGGCGCGGTGGTCAGCAAAAACCCCGGACCGCTGGGCGATCCGGGGTGGCTGGAGCCTGGTTCAATCGGCGGCTGCGCCGCTGTTGGCCGGGATGACAGTTTTGAGAGACTTATTTGCCCTTCCAGACGGGCGGGCGTTTCTCGATAAAGGCGCGGGGGCCTTCTTTATAGTCTTCGGTGGTGACGAGGCTGGCGAAGGCCTTGCCGGAATCTTTCCAGAGTTCCTCGTCCGACTTGGTGAAGGCGTCGAGGGCGACGGTGCGGCTGGCGAAGACGGCGAGAGGAGCGTTGGCCGTGATGCGGGCGGCGAGCTTTTC
>NZ_NCJT01000361.1 GCF_002282565.1 Hyphomonas sp. 34-62-18 | reverse complement strand
GGTCTGGCGCATCCGTACGCCGAAGGTGGATGTGCGCCCGAACGGGACAGGCGACCTCTTCACAGGCGCGCTGACGGCGGCGCTGGACGGGGGCATGACGCTGGTTGACGCGGCCGTCCAGGCGGTGGGGACGGTTTTTGCCGTGCTCTCAGCCATGCCGGCGGGGGAGCCCGGAGAAATGCCGCTGGCGGCGGAAGTGGCGGCGCTGCGGTGGCAGGGGCGTCCCTTTACAGCAGAGCTGCTCTGACAGGCCGCGCTTGAAGGCGGCTTCCGCTTGGCGCTGCCGGGCGCTAGGATTTCGCCATGGCTGACCAGATATTTGCCTCCCTGCCGCGTCTCAATGTGCCGCTGAATGCCCTCCGGGCGTTTGAAGCGGCGGCGCGGCTGTTGTCGATCAAGGATGCGGCGAGCGAGCTGAATGTGACGCCGTCGGCGGTGTCTCATCAATTGAAAGCGCTGGAAGAGGCCCTCGGCGTGGACCTGATGCGCCGCGTGGGATCACGGCTGGAGCTGACACCGGCTGGCGCGCGGCTGGCCCCGCCGCTGACGGAGGGCTTTGCCCGGATTGGCGCGGCGGTGGCGGATGTGACCGAGGAACGCCGCAAGGGGCCACTGCGGCTGACCATGCTGCCGACTTTTGCGGTGCATTGGCTTTCGCCCCGGCTGGCGCAATATCCGTTCGAGAAGGCAGGGTTTGAGCTTTTGATCTCCACCAGCCAGGAGGTTGTGGACCTGTCTGCCGGGGCGGCGGATGTGGCGGTGCGCCATGGGGCCGGCAAATGGCATGGTCTGCAGGCGGACCGTCTGTTCCCCGAAACCGTGACGCTGCTAGCCGCGCCATCGCAGCTGCGCGGGCGAGATCCGCGTGAGGTGGTGGCGGCGTCAAACCTCTTCCTGTCGCAATACCGGCCGCGCAACTGGGCAGACTGGAATGCCAGCCTGCCGGGCGGGCCAGTCTCTCCCGGCGCGGTGACGATGGTGGATTCCACCAGCCTTGCCCTGCGCGCCGCGGCCGATGGGGCGGGCCTGACGCTGGCGGGCTGGGAGATTGCCGAGGCGGACGTGAAAGCCGGGCGGCTGGCGCCGGTGTTCGATCACCGGATCGAGGCGGGCGGTGCTTACTGGCTGGTCTATCCCGAGGCGCTGGCCACTGACCGGCGCGTGCGCAACCTGCGCAGCTGGCTGCTGGGGCAGCTGGAGGCGCCGGGCCGCTAATGCGTCAGTAGCAGCGCGGCCGCAGCGAGGCAGAGGACGAGGCCGGTTATGCCTTCTATGCCCGCGCGCACGTTGGGACGGGCGAGGAAGGCGCTGGCCCGGCCAGCCGCGCTGGTGATCAGGGCAAAGAAGATCAGGCCGAAAACGCAGTGAATGAGCGCAAGGCCTGCGCCAAAGGCAATGAGCCCCGCAGGGCCGAAATGATCGCGCGGCAGGAATTGCGGCATCAGCCCGGCATAGAAGAGGCCCGCCTTGGGGTTCAGCAGATTGGTCATCAGCCCCCTGAAGAACCAGTTGGGCTGGCGCACGGCTTCAGCGCTGACCTTGGGCGCGGCGGTTTTCTGCCGCCAGATCTGCGCGGCGGACCAGAGCATCTGTGCGCCGAGCCAGAGGACATAGAGCGCGCCCGCGATGCGCAGGGCCTGATAGGCGAGCGGGGAAATGGCGGCGAGGGAACCAACGCCTGCGGCCGCCGCGATGCCCCAGATGAGGACGCCGAGCGTGATGCCCGCCCCCGCGATCATGCCCCGGCGCGGGCCTTCGACCATCGCCGTACGCAGGACGAGCGCGGTATCAAGGCCCGGCGTCAGCGTCACCAGCAGGGCGGCGACCGAGAAAGAGAGGATGGCGGTGGTCGGATCCATGCGGGGCCCCGGAGAAGACGGGTGGCTTTAGGCGGGCACGGGGAGACTTACCAGCCGCCGCTGCGCGCCCAGTCTTCCAGCATGGGCAGGCGGTCCCAGCCCCAGAAGGGTTCGTCATCGATCATGAAGAAGGGCGAGCCGAAGATGCCGCGCGCGATGGCCGCTTCGCT
>NZ_NCJT01000360.1 GCF_002282565.1 Hyphomonas sp. 34-62-18 | reverse complement strand
CGCTGGCATGATTTCCGGCAGGTCTTCCGTGCCATCGATGATCAGCGGGCGCGGCTCTGAAGGCTTTGTTTCTGCTGGCTTTTCTTCCGGCGCTGGCACCGCCTGTGTGCCGGCAAACCCAACACCATAGGGAATGCCCGACAGCGAGAAACGCTGCTGCATCGGGCTCGGCGCCGGGGCGGGTTCGGGGGCCGGTTCAGGCTCTGGCTCTGCTGCAAATACTGCAGGTTCCAGCTCCGGCTCGGGCAGCTCTGCCGGTGCAGCCTCCTCTTCGGCGGCTTCCTCCGTCTCGGCATAGGCTGCTGGGAGCGAAGGGGCCGCCGGCTCAGCTTCCGGCTCAGGCGTCACTTCTGGCTCAGCGGCAACAAGATCGGGTTCGGGCAGGGGCTCAGGTTCCGGCTCCGGCTCAGGTTCTGCCTGCGCCGTCACCACCACTTCCGGCCCGGCCATCGGCGCGGTGTTGTTGATCTGGTCAGCCAGCGTCGCCACAGCCGCCGTGATCGCCGTTTCCCCTTCCAGAGAGACCGTCTCATCGGTCACTGTTTCAGGCTCAGGTTCCGGCTCCGGCGCTGGTGCTGCAGCCGCCGTTGCGGGTTCCTCTTCTGCTGCTTCCAGCCCGGCCAGCAGCGTCCGGATGGCCTTCTCGGCCCCGCGTGCATGGCGGTGGGCCTCCCGGAACAATTCCCCCACGAACAGGGCGTAAGGCCGGCCAGCGGCGTCCTTCTCGTCAGCAATTTCCTCCGGGCTGCAGGTCTCGATCTCGCGGCCAACAGCATCGGTCAGGATCACGCCATGGGGCTCAGGCGTCAGCACGACGCGGTAGCCCTCGGTATCGTGAACGATCGTGCCGTTCTCTCCCTCGATCCAGGAAACGCGCTGCTTGCGCGTCATCTCGCCCAGCTTGTCGATCAGCTTCTTGGTCGAAGGATGCAGCATTCTTTTCCCGCCTTCTCATCCGTTTCTGTTCATCACCGCGCCTAGGACTAGCCGGTCAGCGAGGAAGATTCAAACCTTGCATCCACGCTTGGGCCGACGGCGGCTGCATTACGGTTTCATCAACCATCTTTCGCGTCAGAGGCGAGCGATTTCAGGGCATCATCAAGGTAATGGGGGCACGTAAGTCTGGCGCGCCAGCAGCGGATCCGCCCCGGCGCCGCTGAACTCCAGACGAAACCCCGGGCTGTCACAGACGAGTGTAATGGCACCGGCGGCGCTCGGCTCTGCGCAGCTCGCCTTCAGCGGGGTGGGCACATCGGACAGGCGGCTCATGCCGGCGCGCAGGTTTTTGGGGCCTGCCACATCGGGAGAGGCCGTGCCGACAGCGCCAGCATAGCCCCGCGTCCAATCCGGCGTCACGACATAGAGCGCGGCGCTGCGGCCCGGCTCGCGGACCTCAAATACAGGCGTACCCGTGACAGAAACCGCCACCACGTCCAGGCCGGAAAAGGCGCGCTCTATCGCAGGCAGGGTGAACGGGGTTTCGCCTTTCAGATTGCCCGCGCCCTCTGGCCCGATCGTGTAGGTGGCCTCGGCGCTGGCTTCGCCGTCCGGTGTCCCGCACGCTGCAAGGAGAGTACTCAGAACGATCAGGGCAGCGCGGGTCATCCCTCATTCTATGTCAGAAGGATCACTCGCGAGAAGGTCCCTGACCTCTTTTCTCACTTCAGCGATATCCTGAATGAAGGTCTTCACCGGCTGATCTTCGATGACGCGCAGGTCTGTCCGGAAGCCGCGCACGACCCCATCAGGCGAGACGACCAGATAGCTGGGCGTCCAGCTGATCTGCAGCAACTCTCGCAGGCTGGCGTCAGTATCCAGAACGGTCGGTACCGAATAACCCGCTGACGCAAAGTACGCGTCCAGCGAACCATATTTGCCGTAGAGTTCTTCCGGCGTCGCGCGGTTGGCGTTGGCGGGCACATGGATCGAGATAAAATCCAGGTCCGGGTCCTGCGCAATGGCGCGGGCGAGGGCGTCGACATAGGGCCCATCAGCAACGCAGTCGCTGCACCAGGCGCCCCAAACATCGAT
>NZ_NCJT01000098.1 GCF_002282565.1 Hyphomonas sp. 34-62-18 | reverse complement strand
TCTGCCGGTTTCCTCAACAAATGGGAACATGCCTTTGCGGCGTGGACGGAAGAACAAGGCTATGTCTTCGACTATGTAACCGATTATGATCTGGATACGGATCCTGATCTGCTGTCGGCCTACACGTCTGCGTTCTTTGTGGGCCATTCCGAATACTGGTCGGGCAATGAACGAGCGCAGGTGGAGCGGTTTGTGGATGCGGGCGGCTTTGCCGCCATCCTTTCGGGCAATACCTGCTTCTGGAAAGTGCGCTGGGAAGACGATGGCAAGACCTATGTGTGCCACAAATGGAAGGGGTTTGAGGCGGAGGATGTGCCGGCAGAGCAGGCGACGCATCTCTGGTCTCACCGCGCCTTCAAAGCGCCGGAAGCGGAAATCACGGGGCTGAGCTTCAATTTTGGCGGCTATCACCGGCTTGGCATGTGCGTGTCGCGCGGGTCGGCGGGGTTCACGATCTAGTTCCGCTGATCGGCTATGAGAGCGACGGGTGCCTGTTCGAGTTTGGCACCGATGGCCTGCCGAAGGCCTTGACCACAGGCGGCGTTCCCGAAAATCTGGAGATCATCGGCATAGCCCCGGTGACGCTGGGTGAAGACCCCACCAGTGGCTATGCGCCGATGATCCCGCCGGAGAAGCTGGATGTGATCGCCGGGGAGATCTATGGCGATCCCTCCCCCGCGATGCAGGAGCGCGTTCTGCGCGGGCATGCGATGCTGGCGAGCTTCAAGCGCGGCAAGGGCGAAGTGTTCAATACCGGCACCACCGAATGGGCCCACGGCCTGGCGGCGAAAGACCCGTTCGTTGAAGTGATCACGCATAATCTGATGAAGCGGTTTGGTGTGACCAAATCCTGATCGCCAATTCATCCGCCTAAGCACAAAAGTCGAAAGGCGCGGAAGGGACAGCCCCGCGCCTTTCTTTTGGCCTGAATTCTTGATGGCTGGGAGGAAACTCAGGCCGGATCGGGCTCCTTTCCGCCGCCCTTCACGAAGAAGAGCAGCAGGAACCCTGCCGCAAACAGGAGGGTGACGGGGACGAAACCCGCCTGTTGCGAATGGAAGACGGCAGTGAAGATGCCGACAAGCATGGGGCCAAGCCAGCTGGTGGAGTTGCCCGCCAGCGCAGCAAGGCCGAAGAAGGCGCCCATCTGGGAGGCGGGCGCGAGGCGCGTAAGCAGCGTGCGGCTGGAAGACCAAGCCGCAATCTGGAACACGAAGCCGGAGAAACCGAAGAACAGAAAGACAAGTTCCGGAAGCGTTTTGAACATGGGCGCGTTCCAGACCGGCTGGGGATCTGCCACCGGCATGAACAGGATTTGCGCAGGCGCAGCGCCTATGATGCCGATGAGGCCAATGACAGAGCCGGCAATCTGGATCTGGAAAGCGATCTTTGGGCCGAAGGTCTCGTCCAGCCAGCCGGCAAGCACGCCGCCTATCAGGCCGGCCACACAGCCGAGCAGTCCGTAGACGAGCATTTCCGTTCCGCCCCAGCCCATGACGCCTGCCGCATACACGCCGCAGAGAATGAGCAGTACGCCGCCGGCATCCTGCGCCAGGGTTCGGGCGAGCAGATAGATCATTGCATCGGAATTCTGCTTCCAGTTCCGGATAAGCGAGACCAGCGCGCCGACACCCGCCTTCACCGAGGATGCATCGGCTTTACCGCCTGACTTTGCCGCATCCTTGCTGAACAGGAACAGCGGAATGGCGCAAACGGCAAAGGTGAGCGCCACAAGGATCGGCACCATCCGGTCAGGCTCGCTGGCTTCCTTCGAGAGGCCAAAGAGCGGCTGCTCCGGCAGCATCAGCGCCAGAAGGATGAACACCAGCAGGATGATAGAGGTGACGTTGCCCAGAGATAGCGCCCAGCCGGACGCCATGGGGCGCATACGCGGCGCGGCCGCATAGGGCAGCATGGAGGAAAAGAGCACCTCCCCGCAGGAGAGCAGAATTGAGATCAGGCCAAGGATGCCAACGACCATCCAGGGCGACAGGATCGCGCCGCCGGGCGCCGCGAACCAGAGCGACATCATGAGAGGGATGACCATCAGCGTGATCAGCGCAAGCCAGGGCTTGCGGGGGCCGATGGTGTCTACCGTTGCCCCGAGCACCGGGGCAATGAAAGCAACCGTCAGACCCGAGATCATACCCATCTGGGCGATCATCGCCTGCCCTTTCACGCCATCGCCCACAACTGTGGTTGCGAAGTATGGCGCAAAAAGGAAGCCGTTGACGAGGCCGATGTAAGGGTCTCGCCCTGCCTGGTAGGTGGCCCATGACCAGGCAGAACGATCCAGCTTGCGGGCGCCCGGCACGGACACGGAGGGAGGCAGCGCCTCCTCCGGTCCGGCCGCTGTCGGCATCAGCGCCATATCAGTAGCGGTAGCGCAGGAAGAGGCCCGCGCTGCGCGGACGGGAATAGGTCAGCAGGTCTACGCCGAGGCTGTCGATAGGGTTGGCGGAGGTGAGGTAGGCCTCATCCGTCAGATTGCGGCCCCAGAGACCGGCTTCGATGCTGCCATCGGGCGACATGACCGAAAGCTCTGCGCCGATGAGCCACAGCTCCGGATCAGAGAGGCGCTCGCGCATCGTGCTGTCAAAATAGACTTTCGACCGGTAGGAGACATCGACGCTCGGCGTGATGACGACACCACTTTTTGTGTTGATGGCGTAGGCAGCGCGGCTTGTCAGGCTGTACTCAGGCGCCTGGGGCATCTGGTTGCCGGAATAGTCATCACCCAGCGAATTGTACTCGCCATATTCGGCGTGAAGCCAGGCAAGACCGAGCGAGAGATCGAGGTTGTCGATCGGCATCACGGTAAACTCGGCTTCGGCACCATACATTTCTGCGCTGGCGGCATTGTCGAGCACCTGAACCGTCAGGCCATTCCGCTCCACCGTCGAGTAGGCCTGAATATCCTGATAGTCATAATAGAAACCAGAGAGGTTCATCCGCAGGCGGTTATCCCAGAGATCGCTCTTGGAGCCCACTTCATAGGCGTTGACGGTTTCGTTCTCGTAAGGCGCGATCTGTTCCGGGCTGTCTGCGTTGCCCCCGAAGAAGCCGCCGGATTTGTAGCCGCGGCTGTAGCTGGCATAGATGTTGGTTGTGTCCGTCAGATCATATTTGAGGCCGACCTTGCCCGACCAGTCGCTGAAGGTCTTGTCGGCCTGGTAGCTGAACACCGGCACAACGCCCTCGGCAATCGTGGAATAATCCATCGACTTTTCATCCGCCGACCAGCGCAGCCCCGCCGTGAAGATGAGGCCCGGCGCAAGCTCATAGTCTGCCTGGCCGAAGAGGGCGTAGGTATCGGTTTTCTGCGTGTACGGATAACCGAGATAGATGACCGAGTTTTCCGGGCTAGCGCCGGTGGGATTTTCCGGCGTGATGAACAGCGGCCGCAGCAGGCGCAGAATATCATAGGCGCTGTCGCTGGTGGTCGTGTCGTTCATGTAATAGCCGCCAACAACCCATTTCAGGCGCTCGCCCTCAGAAGCGAGGCGCAGTTCCTGGGAGAACTGTTCCTGGGTGTTGTTGTAGAAGGCTTCCAGCATCTGCAGCGGGCTGGAGTCGGTATTCTCATGGGCGCTGCGCTCCACATCCTGATAGGCGGTGATGGAGGTGAGCGTCAGATCGCCGATCTCGCGGTCGATGGTCAGCGCGGCCGACCAGAGATCGACCTTGTCCTTGCCTTCAACATCGGAGGTGATGGTGTAGGGGTCAGCATCGGTATCGGCAAAACCGACCGCATCGGTGCAGAGGCCACTATAGAAAAAGGCCGGGGCGCAGACGCCGTCCGGACCGGCCGCCGACGGATCGGCCGGGAACAGCTGGCGGGATTTGGGCTGAACCGCGCCGCCCCTGTTGGCGAAGGTGTTCACCGTCAGGAGGATGTCGGTGAGGTCGTCCGGCGTGTAGAGCAGCGAGCCACGCAGGGCGTAGCGCTCGGCATTGTTCACCTTGTTGCCGGTGATGGCATTGGTGCTGAAGCCATCGTCTTCGGCGTATTGGCCGGCGATGCGGAAAGCGAGCTTGTCGCCGGCGATCGGGCCACCATAGGCCGCATTGAGCTCAACCGAGCCAAAGTTGCCTGCCTCGACGGAGGCATAGCCTTCCGGCGTGAAAGTCGGGCGTTTGGAGATGACGTTGATGGCGCCGCCTGTGGTGTTGCGGCCATAGAGTGTGCCTTGGGGCCCACGCAGCACTTCCACGCGGTCAAGATCGAAGAAGGTGGAGAACTGGGCCAGCGGAGAGCCGATATAGACGCCATCGGCATAGAGGCCAACGCCGCTGGACGAGGTGGGGTTGAAATCGTTGAGGCCGGCGCCGCGGATAAAGATCTTCGGGTTTGCGGCCGCATCGGCGGCGGCGATGCGCAGGCCGGGGATGAGGTTGTCGAGCGAGGTGACGTCACTAACGCGTTGTTTTTCCAGCGTTGAGGAGGACAGCGCAGTGATGGCGATCGGCACATCCTGAACGTCTTCGGCCCGCTTCTGCGCCGTCACCACAATGCTTTCTAGGCGGCGCGCGGAAGCGTCTTCCTGAGGCTCGGTCTCGGTCTGCGCAACGGCGCTGCCGGTCCAGAGAAGGGCGACAGCCCCGGTTCCGATCAAAAGAGATCTCATCGCAGAATCCTTTCTTCCATCCCTATGCGGGGCGATTGGATAGCGATCACTAGCACTTTTACAATAGCTTTAATTACCGTTTCATGATGTTTAGCCTATATGTGTGCAGAATGAGCACAGCCAGCGTGGGGAACGCCGAGGAAATGAGCAGTCCTAAGAAAACGACCTCCCGCAAGGTGGCCGAACCCATGCAGGTGGAAACGGCCACCAAGCAGCAACCGCAACAGGCGCGGGCGCAGGATACTTTCGAGTTGATCCTCGATACGGCCGGCCGTCTGCTGGACGAGGTGGGGCTGGAGCGCCTGTCGACCAATCTGGTATGCCGCCGGGCGGGGCTTTCGCCCCCTGCCCTCTACCGCTACTTTCCGAACAAGTACGCCATTCTCCGCGAGCTCGGCGACCGTCTCATGGCGCTGCAGGACCAGGCGGTTCTGGAATGGATCGATGAAGGCGGGCTGCAAACCAAGAGCTTTGAAGAAGAAGTGGCCAGCAATGTGCGGCTGCAGGAGCGGGTGAACGATATCACGCGCCAGTTTCCCGGAAACATCTTTGTGCTGAGGGCCCTGCGGGCAATCCCAATCCTTCGGGAAGTGCGCCTCGCCTCCAGCGACATGGTGGCCGAGCGCATTGCAGACGCCATGAAGGCGCAGGGACATCCAGCCTCCCGCGAGCGCCTGATTGCCAGTGCGCGCCTGACGACCGAGCTTGCCTACAGCGCCATGGAGATGGTGCTGGAAGAGCCCGAGCGCGACGCGCATCAGATCTGCACGGACGTTTCAAAGATGATCGCGACGCATTACCGGCAACTGAGAGATTGAAGGGTGCGGCCGCCTATTTGAAGGCGCACCCCTCCTTGACGCCGAACACCTTGAACACGGCCGCTGCCGGGCAAAAGCCCGTGACAGACGCCTGCAACATGTTCAGGCCAGCGAAGGCTGTCAGCAGGAACCAGTAAGGCGAGACGAAATATCCAAGCGCTAGGCTGGCGAGCACAACGCAGCCAGCAAAAGCGAGAACGGCACGGTCGAGGTTCATTTTCGTTACTCCGTTTAAGGATCAGTTAGGCGACGGCGCGAGGCCGAACAGGCTTCGCACCCAGCGTTCGAGGGCCGCGCCACCGGGCGCGCCCGCCTGTTTGGCAAGCTCGCGCCCACCCTTCCAGGCAATCAGCGTGGGGACGCCGCGAATGTTGAGGCGAATGGCGGCATCAGGGTGCTGGTCGGTATTGATCTTGTAGAAGCGCACATCGCTCTGCAGGTGCTGGGCGGCGGTCTCATAATGCGGCGCCATCATGCGGCAGGGGCCACACCAGGGCGCCCAGAGGTCAACGACGAAAGCTCCGGTGTCCTTCTTCTCCAAGAGCTGCATCTGTTCATTCGTGATGTCTGCTGGATGGGGCGTGGCCAGCGCCTGCGAACACCGTCCGCATTTGGCGGCTGTGAGCGCCTTGCCCTCCGGCACGCGGTTCAGGGCATTGCACGCCAGGCACACAATCATTCTGTCTTCCGCCATGTTTGCCTCTCCTTGAAGGTGCCGTCAGCCTTTCAGCTTGTAGGTCTTGATAAGCGCGAGGGCCGCATTCTCATAGAATGTTTCCGCCTTCCCGGCCCTTACCTTCCCGATGAAGTATTTCTCGAAACCGACTTTCGCCGTGTGGACCCAGCCGCCGGAGCCCGACCAGTTCACATTGCGCGGCGGGATCTGGGGCTGGGCGATGAAGGCGACGCCCTTGTCGCCAAAGTCGGCCAGGCAGATGGCGTTCCACGTCGCCTCATGGCTGGGGTCCTTGCCATCCAGGATCTCAGCGAGATTCCGGGCCGTGGCCGTCACCATGGACTCGATCATGAAACCGGTTTTCGGCACGCCGACCGGCACTGGCGTTTTGCCCACGGGCGGAATGGCGATGCAAACCCCGATCCCGAAGATCTCCGGGTATTTCGGGTTACGCTGATGCTTGTCCGTCAGGATGAAGCCGCGAGGGTTGGTGAGGCCTTCAATGCCATGCACTGCCTTCACACCCCTGAAGGCGGGCAGCATCATGGAGTATTTCATCGGCAGCTCGTGAACCTGCTTCACACTGCCATCCTCATTGACCTCCTCCACCGTCATCTTGCCGGCCTCTGCCTTCACGACGCGCGCATTGGTGATCCATTTGATGTGGCGTTCACGCATTTCGCTTTCGAGAAGGCTCTTGGTGTCGCCGACGCCATCCAGGCCGAGATGGCCGACATAGGGTTCGGAGGTGACGAAGGTCATGGGCACACGGTCGCGGATCTTCCGTTTCCGGAGTTCCGTTTCGATGATCATCAGGGTTTCATAGGCCGGCCCATAGCAGGAGGCGCCCTGCACAGCGCCGACGATGACCGGGCCGGGATCCTCACAGAACTTTTCAAAGGCCGTATGCGCAGCGGTGGCGTGATCGATATGGCAGACCGATTGAGTGTAACCGCCTGGCCCGAGGCCTTCAATTTCATCAAAGGCAAGCTCTGGCCCCGTGGCGATGACGAGGAAATCATAGTCGACAAAACGGCTGTCGCTCATGCGGACACGTTTTTCGTCCGGCTCCACCCGCTCTGCCTTGCCGACGATGAGATCGATATGGCGCTTCTTCATTGGATGGGCGAGGTCCACCACGATATCTTCGCGATCACGCCAGCCAACCAGAACCCAAGGGTTTGATGGCACAAACTGATAGAAATCAGTCTCGTTGATAACCGCTACGGTGTGCTCCCGCCCGACCGCGTGACGGATTTCGTAGGCGGCGATGACACCGCCAAGGCCAGCCCCCAGAACGACAATTTTAGCCATCTTCCTGCGCTCCCATCTTGATTGACAAGATAATTATATTTTATTGTTTTATAAAATACGTAGTATTGCTTATGGCTCAAGAGGGAAAATTGCGGTTGTGACAAACCAGCCCGAAAGCCTGCTTACGGAGATAAAACATGAGCGACCCGAGAGACCTTGATCCCAAAGCGGTATTCGACGCGCTGAAGCGCGGAGAGGTGCTGCTGATCGATGTTCGCGAGCCGGCCGAATTTGCAAACCAGCGCATTCACGGCGCCTTGCTCCATCCCCTATCGACATTTGATCCGAGAGCCATTCCTGCACATCCAGGACGGCGGATCATTTTCCAATGCGGCTCTGGCAAGCGCTCGCGCATGGCACTCGACAGATTTCTTGCCGAAACCGGCGCGGAAGCGGCGCATATGGCGGGCGGCATCGGCGCCTGGAAATCTGCCGGCCTTCCCTGCGTTTCCATCAACCCGGCGACCGGCGCTGTTGAAGATCATGGCCGTTACTGACATGCGAACACTTTTTGTTTCGGCCATGGCGGCGCTGTCGCTGTCTGGTCAGGCAGTGGCACAGATGTTGACGGTCGAGGAATCGATTGTGGTGGACTATCGCCCCGTGATCGCGCGCATTGAGGCGGGCGACACGGCAACGGCGCGTTCGCGGCTACAGGGGGTCGTGACGCGCCTGAACGTCGTGGAGGGGCAGATCGTCAAGGCAGGCGAAGTGGTCGCGATTGTGACCGATGAGACCCTTGCGCCGCAGCTGTCGTCCCTAAGTTCCCGGATTGAGGGCCTCAAATCACAGGCGCGCCAGTCTGAAGAAGACCTTGCGCGAAATGAAGGTCTGCTGGCGCGTGGCTTCTATCCCAAGGCCCGGCTGGACGAAGAACGCACCGCGCTGGATGTGCTGCGGCGCAATCTGGCTTCGGCCGAGGCCGAGCGCAGGGCGCTTGCGGCCCGCGAAAGCGAAGGACGTATCCTTGCTCCGGCGGACGCGCATGTGACAGATGTGAATGTGGTGCAGGGCTCTATCGTCTCGCCCGGCGATGTGCTGGCAAGCTTTGCGACCGTCAACGGGGTTGTGCGCCTCGCCCTGCCCGAGCGTCACGCCGCCACGATCAGCGAGGGGGAGACGATTTCGCTGCGCCTGCCCTCCCGGTCCGATGAGATACGCACGGCTACGATCATGCGGGTCTATCCGGAACTTCGTCAGGGGTCGGTCATTGCCGATGCCACGGTGCAGGGTGGTTTGACGGCGCTGTTCGGTGAGCGCGTTGACGTGCTGGCGCCTGTGGGTGAGCGGCGGGCAATCCGTATCCCCAAAGAATATGTCTCGACGCGGTTTGGCGTGGACTTTGTGCGCGTCGCCGTGGGCGAGCGGTTTGTGGATGCCCCGGTCGCGCTGGCTGCGCCGCTGGTGGATGACACAGGGCAGTATGAAATTCTTTCGGGCCTGAAGCCCGGCGATAAAATCCAGAAACCGGAATAGACCCTCATGAAACCGGATCTTTCGGGCTCCATCACGCGGTCGACCATCCGGTCGCCGCTGACGCCTTTGTTCCTGCTGACCGCCCTGGCTGTTGGCCTGATCGCGCTCTTGACGATTCCACGGGAGGAAGAACCGCAGATCTCCGTGCCGATGGTGGACATCATGGTCTCGGCGCCGGGCCTTAAGGCAGCCGATGCCGTGGAGCAGGTGACCAAG
>NZ_NCJT01000359.1 GCF_002282565.1 Hyphomonas sp. 34-62-18 | reverse complement strand
CGGGCGGATTTCTGACTTCATTGACCGGCGGCTGGTTGTCGCGGGGCTCACCGGCATTGCCGGGGCTGCGGCTATCCTGATTGCAGTATTTGGGTCGGTGATCGGGGAAACCGGCATTCTGGTGCTGATCGGCGTCTGGGGGGCAGGGGCACTCTGTTTCTACGGCGTGTGCGTCTCCCATGCGATTGACCGCACCCCGCCAGGACAGGTGCCTCAGGTGATGTCCGGCCTCCTGTTTGTCTGGGCGGCAGGCTCGATTGCCGGGCCGCTGATTTCCGGGGTGGCCATGCGGGTCGCCGGCGCGGTCGGGCTTTTCGGCTTTGCGGGGGCGATGCTTGGCCTGCTCGCCTTCTACATGATCGTGCGGGTTCGCCAGCGCGCCCCGGCCGAGTCTCAACCGTCAGGCGAGCGCGGACCCATCCTGCCCAGCCCGCTGGCGAGTGTCGAAATCGTGCCCCGTGACCCCACGGAAGGGGACAAGAGCTAAGTACGCGACTTAGTACTCAGCCTGTTGCAGCATCATTTCAGGCGTGTATATAGCCGCCCTGTCAAAGAGGAACGGAAACGGTAACCGGCGTAATGCTGGCGGGCCGTGAGGCCGGACAGGGAAACCACTCCATGAACATCCATGAATACCAGGCTAAGGCGCTGCTCAAATCCTTCGGGGCGCCTGTGGCAGAAGGCGTGCCTGTGCTCTCGCTCGCCGATGTGCAGAAGGCAATCGACACGCTCCCCGGCCCGCTCTGGGTCGTGAAAAGCCAGATCCACGCAGGTGGCCGCGGCAAGGGCAAATTCATCGAGCCGGAAGCCGGTGAAAAAGGCGGCGTCCGCCTCGCCTTCAACAAGGAAGACGTGAAGAAGCACGCCGAAGCGATGCTCGGCAAACACCTTGTCACCGCGCAGACTTCTGCCGCCGGCAAACAGGTCAACCGCCTCTACATCGAAGACGGCGCCGACATCGAGAAGGAACTCTACCTCTCGATCCTGGTCGACCGCTCTACCTCGAAAGTTTCCTTCGTTGTCTCCACCGAGGGCGGCATGGACATCGAAGAGGTCGCCCATGAGACCCCTGAGAAGATCCTCACCCTCGGCATCGATCCGCTGACCGGTGTGACGGCCGCTGATTCGGCCAAGATCAACGACGCCCTGAAGCTGACCGGCACGGCCGCTGAAGATGGCCTGAAGCTGTTTCCGATCCTTTACAAAGCCTTCGTCGAGAAAGACATGGCGATGCTGGAAGTGAACCCGCTGATCGTCATGAAGAACGGCCATCTGCGCGTGCTCGACGCGAAAGTGTCGTTCGACGGCAACGCGCTGTTCCGCCACCCGGACATCCAGGCCCTGAAGGACGAGACCGAACAGGACGCCAAGGAACTCGAAGCGGCTGAGTGGGATCTTGCCTACATCGCCCTCGACGGCACCATCGGCTGCATGGTCAACGGCGCAGGCCTCGCCATGGCAACCATGGACATCATCAAGCTCTATGGTGAAGAGCCGGCCAACTTCTGTGACGTTGGCGGCGGCGCCGGTAAGGAGAAGGTGGCGGCTGCCTTCAAGATCATCATGAAGGACCCCAACGTGAAGGGCATCCTCGTGAACATCTTCGGCGGCATCATGAAATGCGATGTCATCGCCGAAGGCGTGATCGCAGCCGTGAAAGAGACCAACCTGGCGGTTCCGCTGGTGGTTCGCCTTGAAGGCACGAACGTCGACCTCGGCAAGAAGATCATCCGCGAGAGCGGCCTGAACGTGATCCCGGCCGACGATCTCGATGATGCAGCCCAGAAAATTGTCAAAGCGGTGCGGGGTTAAGTTCCATGTCCATTCTGATCGACAAGAACACGAAAGTCCTGACGCAGGGCATGACCGGTAACACCGGCTCGTTCCACACGAATCAGGCGCTGGCCTATTTCGGCACCCAGATGGTGGGCGGCATTCACCCCAAGAAGGGTGGCGAGATGTGGAAGGCCGATAACGGCCAGGAACTCCCGATCTTCGCCTCCGTGGCCGAAGGCAAGGAAAAGACCGGCGCCACCGCGTC
>NZ_NCJT01000358.1 GCF_002282565.1 Hyphomonas sp. 34-62-18 | reverse complement strand
GGCGCGGGGCGGCACGGCCTATGTGACGCTGGAGCCCTGCCGCGAGCGCTCCAGCGGGGCGGCGTCCTGCTCGCGCAAGCTGGTGGAAGCCGGCATTGCCCGCGTGGTGGTTGCCATCGAGGACCCCCATCCTACGGCGCGGGACGGGCTGATGATCCTCCGGGACGCAGGCGTCCGCGTGGAAACCGGGCTTGGAAAGCACGCCGCGGCGCGGCTTTATACCTGGTTCTTCAAGGCAGCCGGCGGAAACTGATCAGCCTGCGAACGGGCCGGCATGGGCGCGGACGCGCTCATAGAAGGCCGCCGAATCGCGCTGGAAGGCGGCCTTGTTGAACTGCGCCTCATAGCTGGCGCGCCCGCCCTCGACGAGTTTTGTGGCGAGCGCCTTGTCCGTGATCACGCGGGTGAGCGCATTAGCCAGCGCATCGACATCATTCTTGGGGATGAGAAGACCGTTCACGCCGTCCTTCACATAGGCCGCCGGACCCACCGCATCGGCCGCGACCAGCGGGCGCGACGCAGCCCAGGCATCGACCGTCACGGTGCCGAAGGGTTCGTAGCGAGACGGAAACGCCACCACGTCGCAGGCTTCCAGCAGCGCGCCGCGATCATTCCGCCAGCCGAGGAAACGCACCCGGTCGTCCAGGCCAAGGCGCGTGCAATGGGCCTTGAGGTCTGCTTCAAGTGGCCCCTCCCCTGCGATCCAAACATAGAGGCCGGGGGCCCCTCCCCTGCGATCCAAACATAGAGGCCGGGCACCTTGGCGGTGGCGTCCAGCAGCGTGTCGAGGCCCTTCTTCTCATGCAGGCGCGCCAGGGCGAGCGCGACGGGCGCATCTGCGGGCGTAGTCAAGGCGGCGCGATCAGCCGGGGCAGAGCCGGTAAAGTCCGCATACGTATGAATGATCGCTGAGCGGTCTTCCGGCACACCCTGCTCGCGGATGTGGCGCAAGAGATCAATGGTAAGCCCGACATGCCATTCGCAATGGGTGAACCGGGCGAGCTTGTAATAGCCGCCATACCAGGCAACCGAGCGGTTGCGATACGCCTTGGGCGCAAACTGGCCTGCGCGGCCCATCCAGTATTCGATCACATCGGGTTTGAACGCCTTGATGGCGCGGCTCAGCACGCTGCGCGTGGGAAAGGGCCAGGCATTGTTGAAGCTGGCGGTGTCGACGCCGATGCCGGCGTCCTTGAACTTGCCGATGCGGAACTGATTGTCCGGGCGCGTCACCACATGCTGGGTGTATCCGGCCTCGGCAAGGGCCAGCACCGACTCCAGCATGATGTTCTCCGCGCCGCCTTCAGCCGCGCCCGCCATGACATGCATCACCCGCATTTTCATCTCCCGGAACCGTATTCCTGTTGAAACAGCGCATACCGGGGAACAGCGATTGCGGCAAACTATGCTTGGCAGCGGGAAGTGAACTGCCTAGAGAGGCCCCATGTTTCCCGTGAGAATTTTCTGATGGCCGGCTACAGACTCTTTGGCGCTGACACGTCGCCCTACTCATTCAAGGTGCGCGCGGCGTTGCGGTATAAAGGGCTCGACTTCGAATGGGTCGCCCGCTGCAGCGCCAATGACGCCGAGTTCCGCGAACTGGCAAGAACGCCGACGGTGCCTCTGCTCGTCTCGCCCGAAGGCAAGGTGAACCAGGATTCCACGCAGATCCTGTCAATTCTGGACAAGGCCCATCCTGATCCCGCGATCCAGCCGGAAGATGGCGCGCTGGCTCTGATCTCGCTGATCCTTGAGGATTATGCCGACGAGTGGCTGAACAAGGCGATGTTCCAGCAGCGCTGGGGCCAGATGCCAGACCGCGATGCGGCCTCGATCCGTGTGCTGGTGCAGCTGAACGGCGGCAAACGCCCCCGCGCTTACAAGACCGCCGCCAAGCAGATTGCCGAGCGGATGTTGGCGCGCCTGCCGCTGGTGGGCGCCGAAGCGGACAATGCCGGCGCGCTGGAGACGTCCTATCGCCACGTCCTATCGCCGCTTTGCGCTGCGCCTCAACGAGCATCTGAAAGAACACCTTTTCGTTCTGGGCGGGCGGCCGTGCGCCGCAGACTTTGCGCTGGCCGCGCAGTTTCAGCAGATGCTGACCGACCCGACCCCGGCGGCCTGGCTGTCGGAACACACGCCCTTCCTGGTGGCGTGGTGCGAGAATATGGCAGAGCCCAAAGCCGGCGGGCCGTTTATGGAGCTGGACGCGCTGAAGCCCACGCTGCTGCCACTGTTTGAGGGCGAGATTTCGCGCACCTTCCTGCCCTGGGCGAACGCCAATGCGGCGAGCGCCGGGCGGCAGACCAAGCGGTTCTCCGTGACGCTGGATGGCGGCGTGTTCGAGCAGGCAACGCAGAATTATGCCGGCCGGTCTTTCCAGAAACTGCGCGACCGCGTGCGCAGCGCGAAGGAGGCCGAGGGCCTTTCCGCCTTCCTGGCCGAAGCGGGGGCGGGCGAATTTTTCGCTGAACCGCGCGCAAAGGAAAAGACCCCCGCAGCCTGAGCTGCGAGGGCCTTCCGTTCCGTCGCCTCACGGCAACCGCGCCAAAGCTGGTTTAAGCGGCGGTGTCTGTGGCGGACTTCTTGCCGATCAGTTTCGGACCCTTGGCCGGGGTGCCAGTGCCGATTTCGATCTTGCGGGCTTTCTTCTCTTCCGGAATTTCGCGGATGAGATCGATGCGCAGCACGCCATGCTCGAGGCTGGCGCCGGTCACGATCACGTGATCAGCCAGCTGGAAGCGGCGGATGAAACTGCGCTGGGCAATGCCGCGATGGAGGAAGTTGCGGCCATTGCCGTCTTCGGTTTCGCCTTTCTTGCCGGCGACCGTCAGAAGGCCTTCCTTGGTTTCGATTTCGAGGTCAGCCTCGGTAAACCCGGCGACAGCGATTTCGATAGCGAAGGCGTTTTCGTCGACTTTCTCGATATTATACGGGGGATAACCCTGCGTTCCGTCGAGGCGGGACGCCTGATCGATCATGCCGGCGAGGCGGTCAAAGCCGACCATGGTGCGATACAGGGGGGTGAGATCGATATTGCTCATTTTACAGTCCTCTCAAAAGCAACTGCGGTTGGAGTTTTTCGGAAGGGAAGCGAAACCCCAGCCCGTTCCTTTGGCGCTGGCACTTCTTCCGGCCCCGGCCCGCTTTGCGGCACCGTGACAAGCCCTATGTGGGTAGCGTAGGAGGGGTATCAAGACCCCCTGGGATGGAGACGAAATATGAAAAGACTCATGCTGATGGCCGCTTCGGCGGTGATGCTGGCCGCCTGTTCGCAGACCGCGCCGCCCGCCGAGACCACCACTGAAACCGCCGCCGAGACCCCGGCCGCCGAAGCCGCCCCGGCGGTGAGCCTGGCCGACATCGTCAATTCCGACCTGCGCTCGCCCGAGGAAAAGGCCCGCGACCAGTGGCGCCACCCGGTGGAGACGCTGGAATTCTTCGGCATCGAAGCGGATGACAAGGTGGTCGAGATCTGGCCGGGCGGCGGCTGGTACACCAACATCCTCGCCCCATGGCTCGCCTCGGGCGGCGGCACGCTGGTGGCTGCCGGCTTTGACACCGCCTCCGTGGAAGACGCCGAGCGCCGCGCCCGGATGGAAGAGCGCCTGGCCGAATTCAAGGCCGCCTATGCCGACCCGCGCTATGGGACCATTGAATATTCAGCGTTTTCCGCCACGTCCGGCCCGCTGACCGAGGCCGGCACCGCTGACGCCGTGCTGACCTTCCGCAACATCCATAACTGGATGTCGGGCGGCTATACCGAGAAATTCTTCACCGACGCGTTCGCCGCGCTGAAGCCCGGCGGCACGCTGGGCGTGGTGGAACACCGCCTGCCCTCGACCGCGATGCAGGACCCGACCGCCTCCAGCGGCTATGTTCACGAGGACTTCGTGAAGGGCCTGGCCACAGCCGCCGGTTTTGAATTCGTGGAATCGAGCGAAATCAACGCCAACCCGGCCGACACCGCCGACCACCCCTTCGGCGTGTGGACCCTGCCGCCCAACAGCGCCACCTCTGGCCGCGACGG
>NZ_NCJT01000357.1 GCF_002282565.1 Hyphomonas sp. 34-62-18 | reverse complement strand
AAAGGGTAAGGATTAGCGCGCAGTGGACGCTTCTAACGGTTCCGACGAAAACGTCCTGAGCTTTGCCCATTGGGTGCGGGACATGCTCACATTGATGCGCTCTGGCGCGCCGGGCATGGTGCCGCTGTTTGAAAGCTCTGTGCCTGAGCCGGTGGACATGCTGGGCGACGTGATCCGCAACGCGTTTCGCGACGGGTTTCCCGACTCCTACAAAAGCGTCTTCATGCGGAACAATCCGGATGTAAGCGAGCATCTGGCGGCGCGCTATGGCGTGCCGGAGGAGTCCATCCTCTGCACCACTGGCGCGACCACGGCTGTGTCGATGATCTACACCGCGCTGCTCTCTCCCGGCGACCGCATCCTGGTTGAGGCGCCGGGCTTTGACATCTTTGCCAATATGGCGCGCGATGTGGGCGTGGAGGCCGATTTCTTCCGCCGCGAGGCGCCCGGTTTTGGCATCTCCGTAGACGGCGTTCTGGAAGCGCTGCGGCCCGATACGCGCATGGTGGTGCTTACCAACCTTCACAATCCGAGCGGGGCCTATGTCAGCGATGAGACGCTGGCGGCGCTGGCCCGGGCGCTGGAAGAACGCGGCGTGCTGATGCTGCTGGACGAGGTGTACCGGGACTATCTCGGCAGTGCCGGGCCGGGGCTCGACCCCCGCCAGCATGAGAATGTTCTGCGTGTCAGCAGCCTGACAAAGATCTTTGGTCTGAGCACGCTGCGCTGTGGCTGGATCATTGCCGGGCAACGCATTCTGCGCCGGATGCGCGATTATTCGGAGCGGGCTGATTTCAATGTTTCGCGGCTTTCCCATTGTGTGGCCGCAGAGGTGCTGGCGCGGGCGGAGATGTTTGACGCCTGGCGCAATGACATGATGGCGACGGCCCGCCCGATTGCAGCGGCGGCGCTGGAGGATATGGCCGGGCAGGGGCTGATCCAGACGGGCGTGCCGCTGCTGGGGTGTACCTGTTTTCCGCAGCTGACCGGCGTGGAGGATACGCGCGGCCTGTCGCAATGGCTTTCGGCCAAGCATGGCGTGGTGGTAGTGCCCGGTGAATGTTTCGGGGCGCCGGGCTATCTGCGCATCGGCTATGGCCTGCCGCCTGCGCGGCTGACCGAAGGGCTGAGCCGCTTGTCGCGCGGGCTTGCCGAGTATCGCGCGAGCGGCCAGAAGCGCCACATTGCCTGAGGGAAAACCGATGTCTGAGACCCTGCCTGCCGCCGATGGCCTGAAGCGCAATGTCGGCCTGTTCGGCGTTGTCTCGCTGGGGTTGGGCACGGCGGTGGGTGTGTCGATCTTCTCGATCCTGGCGCCGGCAGCGGCCGTGGCCGGGCCTGCGATGCTGGTGTCGATGCTGATCGCGATCATTCCGATGATCGTCTTTGCCCTGATCTATTCCTTCATGGGGGCAGCCGCCCCGGCGACCGGCGCGTCATTTGAATGGCCACGCCGGTTTGTGCATCCCTTTGCCGGGTTTCTCATCAGCTGGATGCGGATTGCCGGCAGCACGGCGGCGCTGATCGTGCTGACCATGGTGCTGGTATCCTATATGGCGCCGGTCATTTCTCTGCCGTCAAAGCTCGTCATGTTCGGCATTTTTGCGGCGGTGTTCCTCATCAACCTGGCGGGTGTTTCCCTGGTGGCGCGCAGCCAGGCGATCATGCTGGTGATCCTGCTGGCGACCTGCGCGGTGTTCGTGTTCGGCGGGGCGGGGCATGTGGCGCCGGAGAATTTCACTCCGTTTGCGGACAAGGGCCTGATCGGCATCTTTGCGGCTATTCCGTTGCTGATTTCCCTTTTCCTCGGGATCGAGAGCGCGACGGAAGTGGGCGGGGAAGTGCGTAATCCGCGGCGGAATATTCCGCTGGGCATTGCCATTTCCGTCGCCCTGACAGCGGCGGTCTACCTGTCAGTGGCGGTTATCGCGCTGGGCGTTCTGGGGGCCGACAAGCTGGCAGCGTCGTCTGCGCCGCTGCTGGACGCGGCGCGGGTGTCGCTGGGCAGCCACGGGCAGCTCCTGATCCTCGTCTGCGCCTTTGTGGCCATTGGCAGCTCG
>NZ_NCJT01000356.1 GCF_002282565.1 Hyphomonas sp. 34-62-18 | reverse complement strand
CGGGCGGCGTATTCAGAAAGGTTCAGCATGAGAGGTGTTCCTTGTGCCGGAGCGCGCGCAGCAGCGTCGCCATGAAGTCGGGGTCCCGGCGGGCCAGGAAAACCGCCGCTGAATGTCCGGTGAGCCATACCGCCAAGCCCGGGATCCAGAGCTGCAGGCCGAGGCCGACGGCCGCCGCCAGCGTGCCGATGGTGATCGCGAGGTTGCGCGGCGCGCCGGCCATCAGGACCGGCTCGGTCAGGGACCGGTGCAGGGGGATTTCAAAACCCTCAATCATCAGACCAGCGCCCCGCCGCCAAACGCAAAGAAAGTCAGGAAGAAGCTGGTCGCGGCAAAGGCGATGGAGAGCCCGAACACGATCTGGATCAGCTTGCGGAAGCCGCCGGAGGTCTCTCCGAAGGCCAGCGTCAGGCCCGTCAGGGTAATGATGATCACCGCAACAATCCGGGCGACGGGCCCCTCGATCGAGGAAAGGATCTGATCGAGCGGCCCTTCCCAGGGCATGCCGGTGCCGGCCGCCTGGGCGGGCAGGGCGAGGCTTGCGGCGAGGGTGAAGAGGAGGGCGGCCTCGCCGGTGCGGCGCAGGGCGTCCAGGGTCTTGGGGATCGTCATGTCATCTCTCCATGTCTGACAAGGGTGGGTTTGGGAGCGGAAAGGGGCTGGGTGAGGTAATGGCAGCCGTCGAATTCGGTGACGCGAAGCGCCTCCTCCACCCGGCGCGCGCCGCCCGTGCGGCTCATGAAGACAACCGCATCGATCGCCTCGCCAATCAGCTCGCGCGGCGGTTCCCGGGTCGCTTCAGCGGTGAGCTGTTCCAGCCGGCGCAGGGCGCCGGAGGCAGAATTGGCATGCAGCGTGGTGATCCCTCCGGGATGACCGGTGTTCCAGGCCTTGAGCAGGTCGAGGGCTTCGGCGCCGCGCACCTCGCCGACAATGATCCGGTCGGGCCGAAGACGCAGCGTCGAGCGGACAAGGTCGCGCAGGGTGACAGAGGCGCCTTGGGTACGCAGGGCGACAAGATTAGCCGCCGGGCAGGTCAGTTCGCGGGTATCCTCCAGCAGGACGATCCGCTCGCCACTGAACCCGCCTTCACCGAGCAGCGCATTGGCAAGGCTCGTCTTGCCCGAGGATGTCCCGCCGGCGATCACGATATTGGCGCGCTGGATGACAAGCGCTTTGAGGTCTTCCGCCAGCGCCGGCGACAGCGCGCCCTGGCGCACATAGTCTGCCAGCGTGAACGGGGTACGCGCCAGCTTCCGGATGGAATAGCAGGGCGCCGCAGACACCGGCGGCAGGATCCCTTCGAACCGCTCGCCCGTGCCCGGGAGCTCGGCCGAGACAATCGCCGACTTAAGGGAGGCCGGACTGCCGAGGCCCGAGGCGATGAGCCGGATGACACGCTCCCGGTCACCTTCTGACAGGACATGGCCGGTCTGGACAAGCCCGCGTCCGGCTTCCTCGATCCAGACGCTGCCGTCAGGATTGGCCATGACTTCGAGCGTCGCATCGTTTTGAAGCGCGGCACGAACAACCGGGCAGAAGGCGGTCACCAACATGGACTGGCGGCGCTGGGCGCTTGTGTCTGAAGGATGATCCGTCATCGGCTGATACCTGTCTTGAACGATCTGTCTTGGGCTTTCCCACAGTGTTCCGGAGACGGAGGCTTTTGACGAGTTGGAGCGCAGGCCATTATGTGCAGGCGAGCGCGACGGCGCGCAGCGTCCTGCAAAATGCCGCTTTCGATGAAGGCGGAGAAAGGCGCTCCAGACGCTCAGGCCTAAGGCAGGGCAGACCTGTGTCTGCACGAGAATTTTGGGTTAACAAAAAATCGCTAAAGTGGAATCATTCTTGCATCTTCCGTTGTAAACGGAGGATGCTCTGATGAAGACATTCACGCTGGCGCCGAGTACGGCCCTTGCGCGCTATGATTACCTCTCCCGGCTTTCCATGGATCGCTGGGCCTGGGAGTATCTCAGGCGTAATTCCCGGTTCCGGCGGGACTACGCTCTGTGTGCAGATCTCGGTCCTTCCGAGTCGATAGCGCCGTGTGCGCCGATCCGCATGC
>NZ_NCJT01000097.1 GCF_002282565.1 Hyphomonas sp. 34-62-18 | reverse complement strand
GCTTGCGCGGCTTCAGCACATGGCCAACGCCGGTAAAGGTGCCGCCGGTGCCAATGCCAGAGACAATGGCATCGACTGCGCCGCCGGTGTCCGCCCAGATTTCCTCCGCAGTGGTCTTTTCGTGGATTGCCGGGTTGGCCGGGTTGTCGAACTGGCTGGGGCTCACAGCGCCGGGGATTTCGGCGAGCAGTTCCTTGGCGCGTGCGATGGCGCCGCCCATGCCCTTCTCTTTCGGGGTGAGCACCAGCTCGGCGCCGAGATAAGCGAGCATCTTGCGCCGCTCGATCGACATCGATTCCGGCATGGTGAGGATCAGGCGATAGCCCCGCGCCGCGGCCACGAAGGCAAGGCCAATACCGGTATTGCCGGAGGTCGGTTCAATCAGCACCCCGCCGGGTTTCAGCTTGCCCTCAGCCTCCAGGCCAAGCACCATCGCAAGACCGATCCGATCCTTTACGCTTGCCAGCGGATTGAAGAATTCGAGTTTGAAGAGAAGGTCCGCGCTGACGCCTTCTGCCCTCGCAAACTTCTCGGCGCGGACCAGCGGCGTTGAGCCGACGGTCTCCAGGATCGAGCCATAAACCCGCCCGCGCGGGCCATCCAGCGTTACACCGCCCTCAAGCTTGACTGTACCGGTCATGACTTTCTCCCTTCAGAGTTTTTCTGAAGGGGGAATATCGGGCCGCGCCGCCGGAATGGCAACCAAGCCAGCGTTTAGCGTCTCTAAAGGCTTATCAGCAGGTGGCGCAACCGCCGCCGACGGACTCCAGAAGGCGGGCGTCCTTGTCCATTGCCGGATTGGCGGTAGTCAGCAGGCGGTCGCCCACGAAGATGGAGTTGGCACCCGCCAGGATGCAGAGGGCCTGGCCTTCCGGGCTCATGGTTTCGCGGCCAGCAGAGAGGCGCACCCAGCTTTTAGGGAACACGATGCGGCAGACGGCGATGGCGCGGGCAAGCTCCAGCGTGTCGAGCTCTTCGCTGTTTGCCAGCGGCGTGCCTTCGATCGGCACCAGCTTGTTGACCGGGACGCTTTCCGGATGAGGCGTCAGCAGCGACAGTTCGTGGATGAGGCCCACCCGGTCTGAGCGCGACTCACCCATGCCGAGGATGCCACCGCAGCAAAGCTTGATGCCGGCCTGGCGCGCGCGGCCCAGGGTCTCGATCCGGTCGTCGAACGTCCGTGTCGTGACGACCGTGCTGTAATATTCCCGCGAGGTGTCGAGGTTGTGATTGTAATAGTCGAGGCCCGCTTCCTTCAGCGCTTCGGCCTGACCCTCTTCCAGCATCCCAAGTGTGACGCAGGTTTCAAGGCCCTCGGCTTTGACGGCTGAAATCATCTCCGCCACTTTCGGCAGGTCCCGGTCTTTCAGCGAGCGCCAGGCCGCGCCCATGCAGAAACGATCCGCGCCATTCGCCTTCGCGCGGCGGGCTGCTTCCACCACTTCTTCCACCGGCATCAGCTTTTCAGCCTTGAGGCCCGTCTTGAAGCTTGCCGATTGGCTGCAATAACCACAATTCTCCGCGCAGCCGCCGGTCTTGATCGAGAGCAGCTGGGACTTCTGCACCTTGCCATCTGGCCAGTTGGCCGCCTTCACGGCCAGGGCGCGCGCAAACAGTTGATCAAGCGGCAGATCATACAGCGCTGCAATTTCCTCGCGGGTCCAATTCTGACGGGGGGTAAGGTCAGCAGACGTCATGATACGGTTTCCTGATCAGTTAACGGATTATCCGAGCACGCCATTGATGGCGGCGCGGGCGGCCAAAGCGGGGCTCATCAGGTGGGTACGGCCACCCCTGCCCTGCCGGCCTTCGAAATTTCGGTTGGATGTAGAGGCGCAGCGCTCGCCGGGCGAGAGAATATCCGGGTTCATGCCGAGGCACATGGAGCAACCCGGCTCGCGCCACTCAAAGCCCGCTTCCATCAGGATAAGGTCAAGCCCTTCAGCCTCTGCCTGAGCGCGCACGAGGCCAGAGCCGGGCACTACCATGGCGCGAACACCCGGAGCCACCTTGTTGCCTTTGGCTATGTCTGCGGCGGCGCGCAGGTCTTCAATCCGGCTGTTGGTGCAAGAGCCGATGAAGACGCGTTGAACCGGCGTGCCCGCAATCGGCTTGCCGCCCTCAAGACCCATATACTCCAGCGCGCGCTCACAAGCGGCGCGCTTGACCGGATCGGAAAAATCTTCCGGCTTCGGAATAGTTCCAGAGAGCGGAATGGCCTGTTCGGGGCTCGTGCCCCAGGTGACGGTCGGCTCAACCTCTTCGCCCTTGATGCGAAGCACGGTGTCGAACACGGCGCCTTCATCGGTGAACAGCGTGCGCCAGTATTTCTCGGCAACTTCCCAGGCGCCGCCCTTGGGCGAAGACGGACGGCCCTTCATGTATTCGAACGTCACCTCATCAGGTGCCACAAGTCCGGCGCGCGCGCCGCCTTCGATGGAGAGATTGCAGAGCGTCATGCGGCCTTCCATCGACAGCGCGCGAACCGCTTCGCCGCGATATTCGATCACATGGCCGGTCCCGCCGGCCGTGCCGGTGATGGCGATGACATGCAGCGCCAGATCCTTGGCCGTTACCCCGTCCCGCAGGCGGCCGGAAACCTCCACCGCCATATTCTTCATCTTGCGGGCCCGCAGGGTCTGCGTGGCCAGCACATGCTCGACTTCCGAGGTGCCAATGCCATGCGCCAGCGCGCCGAAGGCGCCATGGGTGGAGGTGTGGCTATCGCCGCACACAATGGTCATGCCGGGCTGGGTGCGCCCCTGCTCCGGGCCCACCACATGGACGATGCCATTGTTGATGTCGCCCATCTGGAAAAACTGGATGCCGTGTTCGGCGACATTGCGTGTCAGCGTTTCCAGCTGGTTGCGCGCTTCTGGGTCTTTCACGCCGGCAAGGCCAAGCGCCTGGTTCTCGGTCGGCGTGTTATGGTCGGCGACCGCCAGCGTGAGTTCCGGCCGGCGCACCTTGCGGCCAGCGGATTTGAGGCCTGCAAAGGCCTGCGGGGTCGTCACCTCATGGATCAGGTGAAGGTCTATATAAAGAAGGCTCTCCCCCGACTGCGCGTCAGTGTGGACGACATGGGCATCCCAGATTTTGTCGTAGAGCGTCTTAGGGGACATGCGGGCCTCTCACTTTCGCGGCGCACAATAGCGCTGACGCGCGCATAGGGAAGCCTTGCCCATGCGAAAACGCCCTCCGCAATGGGAGAGCGTTTCACATAGCTGTTATGTTGCAGCCAGAAGCTTACGCTTCGCCGCCCTCAGCGGGGGCTTCGGCAGCAGCTGCTGCAGCGACAGCCTCGGCAGCGGCGGCGTCAGCCTTGGCCTTTTCGGCGCGAGCCTGGGCAGCGGCTTCCTTGCGGTTTGCCTTCTCAGCGTCTTTCTGGCGGCGGCGCTCGGTTTTCGAGACAGCGACTTCCTGCACCTCGATGCCATGGCCCGTGGTGCGCTCGGCGATACGGGCGCCTTTGCCGCGCAGGTCGCGCAGATAGTAGAGCTTCGCGCGGCGCACGCGGCCTTTGCGGAGCACTTCGATCGAGTCGATCAGCGGCGAAACCAGCGGGAAGACGCGCTCGACGCCCTCACCGAAGGAGATCTTGCGGACCGTGAAGCTCTCATTGATGCCGCCGCCCGAGCGGGCAATGCAGACGCCTTCATAGCGCTGGACGCGCTCACGGTCGCCTTCCTTGATCTTCACGTTCACGGCGAGGGTATCGCCGGGGGAAAATTGCGGGATTTTCTTGTCGCCGAGTACGCGCGCGATTTCAGCGGTCTCAAGCTCTTTAATCAGGTTCATCGCCAGTCTCCGGCGCATTAGAGGTCGGGGTTTCGGAGTAAGCGGCGTATAAATCGGGGCGGCGCTCAAAAGTCAACGCCTTTGAGCGGCTGATTCGCCACTCTTCTATACGCCTGTGGTCGCCAGACAGCAAAACTTCCGGCGTCTTGTGACCCTCCCACTCTCTGGGGAGGGTGTATTGAGGATGTTCGAGCAGGCCGTTCTCGAAAGATTCCCCTGTAATTGAAGCAGAATTTCCTGCCACACCCGCCAAAAGACGAATGGCGGCCTCCAGCATGGCCATGGCGGCGACATCCCCGCCGGCAAGTACGAAATCTCCGAGGGAAACTTCCTGCATATCCCGTGCTTCGATGACGCGTTCGTCCAATCCCTCAAACCGGCCGCAGAAAAGGATGACGCCGGGCCCGGCGGCCCAGTCGCGTGCCATTTGCTGATCAAACCGGCGGCCGCGCGGGCTCAGATAGATGACAGGCCGTTTCAAAGCCGTCTCACTCTGTTGCATTTCGTTGCAGTTCTGCACCACATCAATGGCAGCGGCGGCCACATCGGGACGCAGGACGAGCCCTGCCCCGCCCCCGGCAGGGGTGTCATCGACCTTGCGATGCTTGCCGAGGCCGAACTGGCGCAGGTCGACCGTTTCCAGATCCCAGATGCCTTCGGCGCGCGCGCGCCCGAGGATGGACGCGCCGAGCGGTCCCGGCCAGGCTTCCGGGATGAGGGTGATGGCAGTGGCCTTGAACATGGGTGGGGTTTAGCGCGGGGCAGCGCCCGCGTCACCCACCCGCAGGCTCGGCGTCGCTCTCTGGCTTTTTCGCGTTCAGCGGCACGGCTCCCCCGCCATTGCCGAACATCAGCTCGCGGCCTGCGAGCATGCCGCCGGTGAGCTGGAGGGCGAAGCGTTCTTCGTCGCGGCGGCGGACTTCTTCGATGGCGTCGGCGATGGCGTCTTCCGGCTCGCCCAGCCGATCAAGCGCGGCATGGGCGAACTTGAGGGCGGATTCGAAAGTTTCGCGGACGGGATAATCCACGCCCGCGCGGACAAGCTGGAGGCCATGATCGCGGTCATAGGCGCGTGCCAGCAGCAAGGCGTTCGGGAATTCGTGGCGGACAAGCTCGACGATCTTGGTGGCGGCGGCCTGATCATCGACACAGACCAGCACGAGGCTGGCATGATGGGCCCCGGCGGCATGGAGAATGTCCAGCCGGGCGCCATCGCCATACCAGACCTTGAAGCCGAAATCGGCGGCGGCGCGGATCATGTCCGGATCATTGTCGATCAGGGTGATGGTGTAGCCGCGGGCAAGCAGAGGCTGGCTGACCACCTGGCCGAACCGGCCAAATCCGATGAGCAGCGCAGTGCCGCGGGCGTCATGCGGGGTTTCAACGCCGGAGGCATCCACCTCCACTTCCGGCATCAGACGGTCATGGATCAGGACAAACAGCGGCGTCATCAACATCGACACGATGATGATGGCCGTCAGCATGGCGGAGCCTTCCGGATCAATCAGGCCAACGGCGAGGGCAGCGGCATAGAGCACGAAGGCGAACTCACCGCCCTGCGTCATCAGCACGGTACGCTCAATCGCTTCGCGGTGACCGGCCCGGAACAGGCGGGCGACGCCGTAGACGCCGGCCGCCTTCAGCAGGGTGAAGGCAACGACGCTGATGGCGATGACCTGCCAGTTGGCCGCCACGACATTCAGATCCAGCGACATGCCGACAGCAAGGAAGAAGAGGCCGAGCAGGACGCCCCTGAAGGGCTCGATATCCGCCTCGAGTTCATGCCGGTAGGAGGATTCCGACAGGAGCACGCCGGCGAGGAACGCGCCCATGGCAGTGGAGAGGCCGCCAAGCTGCATCCACCAGGCCGCGCCAAGGACGAGCAGCAGGGAGGCGGCCGTCATCACTTCGCGGGCGCGGGCCGCCGCCAGCACGCGGAAAATGGGGTTGAGCAGATAGCGCCCCGCCAGGACGAGACCGAGAATGCAGCCAAGCCCGATGGCAACGCCGATCAGACGCTCGGAAATCGTCACCTCGCCGCCGCCTGGCGCGAGGAAGGCGACGAGGGCCAGCAGCGGCACGATGGCGAGGTCTTCAAAGAGGAGGATGGACACCATCTTCTGGCCGCGCGGCTTGGCGAGGTCTCCCCGCTCCTGCAGCATCTGCATGACGATGGCGGTGGAGGTGAGGACAAAGCCTGTGCCGGCGATCAGCGAGGTTTGCGCCGGATAGCCCAGCGCCACGCCGACCCAGGAGAGCAGCAGGATACAGAGGCCGACCTGGGCGAGACCGAGGCCGAAGATTTCCTTGCGCATCGACCAGAGGCGGGAGGGCTGCATCTCAAGCCCCACAATGAAGAGGAACATGACCACGCCGAGTTCGGCGACATGAAGGATGGCCGAAGGTTCCGTGAACACACGAAAGCCGAAGGGTCCGATAACGAGGCCGGCGGCAAGATAGCCGAGCACCGAGCCAAAGCCGATCTTCTTGAAAAGGGGCACCGCAAGAACGGCCGACCCCAGCAGGATCACGACCGGGGCAAGATCAACCGCATGGGCGGCGTGGGTTTCGGCGGCCATCATTTTCCCCTGCGGTCAGCTCAAGGGTCAGTCTTAAAAGGATTGGCGCGGGGCGCAACGCCTGCCCTGCCCCGGGCCCACCCGCGCAGGATGGGGGGCAGGCCTTCCGATTTGCGGTTATGAGGCGGGGTCTCCACAAGGCCCGCCCCATGAGCCAAGCGCCTCAGCTTACCGTTCTCATCCCCTTCTTCAATGAAGCCGGAAACATCCATCCGGTGATTGATGAAGTGCATGCCACACTGGCCGGGATCGACTTCGAGATCATCTGTGTGAATGACGCGTCCGCCGATGCGACCGGGGCAGAACTCGCCGAAGCCAAAGCGCGCCATCCGGGCACGGTGACCGTGCTGACGCATGTGCAGCGCCGGGGGAAATCTGCCGCGCTGTTCACCGGCCTCAAATCCGCGCGCGGAAAATGGGTTCAGCTGCTGGACGGGGACGGGCAGAACGACCCGGCCGACACCGCGCGGCTCTGGAAAGAGATCATCGCGCCGGGCGCGCCGCCGCGCCTTGGCATCATTGCGGGCAAGCGCAACAGCCGGAACGATTCCGGTTTCAAATGGGTGCAGTCCCGCGTGGCCAATGGCGTACGCCGCTTTGTGTTGCAGGATGACGCCACCGATACCGGCTGTGGCTGGAAACTTATCCGCACCGCCGCCTTCCGGGACCTGCCCTTCTTTGCCTCAATGCACCGTTTCCTCCCGGCCCTGATCAAACGGGCCGGATGGGAGGTGCGCGAAGAACTGGTGAACGACCGCCCGCGCCTGGCCGGGCAATCCAAATACGGATTCCTGGGCCGCCTCGGCGCGGGCATCTTCGACCTGATCGGCATGTTCTGGCTGATCCGACGCGGCGGCTATGGCATTGCCGCCGAGTGGAATGATCCGCGATCAGACGGTTTGTCTGACTAGTCCTGCGCGCTGCCGGGACGCCGGCCGCCACGCCCACCCCTGTCACCGCCGCCATCGCTGCGGGGGCCACGCTCGATACGCGGGGGCGGCGCTGGCCGGGAGACCGCAGTTGGCGGAGGCGTGGGCGGCGAAGAAACCGAAGGCGCCGAGCCACCACCCCGGCCGCCGCGGTCTCCGCGCCAACCGCCCTCACCCCCGCCGCCACGGCGGGGCGTATCAGCAACAGGGCGGCTGCCACCGCCGGGCGCGCCGAGCAGGCCGCCGTCTCCGCGTCCACGGCCTTCGCCGCGAGATCCACCGAAATCAGGACGTCCCGGCGAGGGTGACGGCGCCGCCACGGGTGGAGAGACAGGCACAACGGGGCTGGCATCACGGCCACCGCGCCTACCACCGTCCCTGCCCCGGCCGGAGCCATCACGGTCCCCGCGCCAATCGCCTCTGCCTTCACCACGGCCTTCGCCTCTGCCACGGCCATCACCGCGCGAGCCTCTGTCTTCTCGGGGCGGGGTCACGATGGCGGCGCCGCCATCGCGGCCGCCATTGCCCCAACTGCCGCGCCCGCCGCCGTCGCCGCGCCGGGGATCTGTGGGGATCACGCCTGTGCCTGCGCGGGGTCCATCCGTTCTCGGACCATCACCACCACGGCCGCCGCGATCACCAGGGCCCCAGGCGCGGTCACGCTCATCGATGCGCTCACGCGGGGGGACACCGCCTCCACGGCCATCTCCACCCCTGCCCGGGCGGCCATCGCCCCGGTCGCGATCTCTGTCACGATCTTTATCCCAGTCTCTGTCGCGGCCCCAATCGCGGTCGCGATCCCGGTCTCGGTCCCATCCATCCTTGCCACGGCCAGGGCCTCTGCCGGGATCGCCGCGCCAGTCAGGCTTACGGCGCCAGTCATCCCGGTGGCCCCGGCGGTCCCAGTATTTGTGGCTCTTGCCCCAATGGCTTTTCCAGTAGGTGTTGATAACGACCGGACGCGGATGAACGCGGTAGGTGTAGGAAACATAGCGCGGGCCGCCATAGGGGCGCCAGGCGAAGCCATAGGGGTCATAACCCCAGCGCGGATCGTAATAGCCGAAGCGCCAATAGTCGGGCGAGTATCCATAATGCTGAACGCTCAGCCGGACCGAGCTGGAATAGCCGTAATTCCAAGTGTCGTAGCCATAGGCTTCGTTATGCGCGTAGCGGATGTAGCCATTGTTGTCGCGCGTGAACATGAGGCCGTGCTGGGCCTCGGTGTATTCGAAGATCGGGCGGATGGAGGAGACGCGGCCGTTGAGATCAAACCAGCCGAGATCGGCCACATCCTCGCGGATGAAGACGCAGCGGCCGGTGAAGTCTGCATGTTCGCAGAGCTCCCACTGGCCGGCGAGCACCGCGACGGAGCGGGCACGGTCGTTGAAGGCGAGATCGTGCATCGAGCCGAAGGGGTCGAAGGCTTCGCGCGCCGGAAGCGACAGCACAAGCGCAAAGCGCCGGATCGAGACCCGCATGAGGGCTCCTTTCGTCCATTACGCCCTCAGAATGACACGGGCCACCTGAATGGCCCGCAACAAACCGCAATTTTTATGCAGCTCGCCTGTCAGGCGTCCTCGTCATCCGGATTGGCCCAGAGGGCGAGTTCGGGAATGACGATGCGGCCGCCGGCCATGTCGATCACGGGCACATCGGCGCGGGTGAAGGGCACATAGACGGTCGCCTGGGCGCCGGGGATCTCGATTTCGAGGAGGTCATCGGAGCCGAAATTCTGCACCGCACGGACGCGGCCTTCAGGCGTGTCGCCCACCGTGTAGACCGGCATGCCGATCAGGTCTTCGAAATAGAACTCGTCCTCATCCGCTTCCGGCAGGCGATCGCGCGAGACATGAACGAGACAGCCGCGCAGCGCGTCCCATTCTTCCTTCTGCAGGTTTTCCTTCGGGCGGACGATGAAATGGTCCTTGCCGGGACGGGCGGAGACGGGCGTCACGAGCACCTTGCCGGCCTCGTCCATCAGCGGGCCGTAGGTGAAGAGGGCGTCCGGGTCGGCGGTGAAACTTTTCACCCGCACCTCGCCGCGAACACCATGGGCGCCCTTCAGGACGCCCATGGGAATAAGTCTGTCAGTCTTTGCTTTTGCGCTCATGGCGCGCTTGTTAGCGGCAAACGACGTCCGAGAGAACGGGGCCTGGTGCTTTATAGACTGCTTCAAAGAAGCCCATGCCCTGGCAGAAGCGGGTGGCCGCGCCCACGCCGTCACTGATGCGGCGGCCATTGGCGGTGGGCGCCGGGAAGAACACCGACTGTTCCCCCTCAAAACCGCCATGGGTGTCGCGGATGGGGCCGGTTACCGGCGGGATCGGCCGGCGCCAGGGGCCTTCGCGGCGGACATTATAGGGGCGGATCGAGGTGATCTTGTCGTTGAGGCCGAGGCTGGAGAGGTTGCCCGTGGACGCCTCCAGCAGCTCGCACTGGCCGCGATAATCGGCATGTTCGCAGACCAGCCAGTCGCCCCGGTTGATCATGATGGCGCTGGCGGTGTCGTTGAACCGGTATTGGGAAAGGTCTGCCACGCCTTCGTCAAAACCGAGAAAGGCGCCGCCATAATTGCCATCGGCAAAGAGGGCGATGTCATAGCTGCGGGGGCCTTTGTCGTAAGGCACGCGCTTGGCCGAGGAGATGGCGCCGGAAAGGCCGATCTCACCGAGATTGCGCACCGGGCGATCGATATACTCGCAGCGGCCTTTGTAATTGCCATCCGCGCAGACCATCCAGACGCCGCCGCGCACATCGATGCTGCGGGCCTTGTCGTTAAAACGGAGGAGGTTGAAGTTCGGCTGGTCGCCGGTGAGTTCCACCGCTTCGCCGCGCAGGTT
>NZ_NCJT01000015.1 GCF_002282565.1 Hyphomonas sp. 34-62-18 | reverse complement strand
TGGCCTGCTTCTGCCCGGCGCGTTCCAGGCGCTGGCGGCGCTGGAATATGCGAATGTGAACTTTGCCGTGGCCGTGCTGATCTGGGCGATGGTCTGGCCAATGATGATCGGGGTGGATTTCTCCGCCATGCGGCGCGTGGGCGACCGGCCCAAGGGCCTGATCATCACGCTGGTGGTGAACTGGCTGATCAAACCGTTCAGCATGGCGCTGCTGGGCGTGCTTTTCTTCCGGCATGTATTTGCCGGGTTGATCCCGCCGGCGGATGCCGAAGGCTATATCGCCGGGCTGATCCTCCTGGGGGCAGCGCCGTGCACGGCGATGGTGTTTGTCTGGTCTCAGCTGACGAAGGGCGACCCGAACTATACGCTGGTGCAGGTGAGCGTAAATGACGCCGTGATGGTGTTTGCCTTTGCGCCCATCGTTGCGCTGCTACTGGGCGTGACGGACATCTTCGTGCCCTGGGAAACGCTGATCCTGTCGGTGCTGCTTTACGTTGTGATCCCGCTGATAGCGGGCGTGGCGATGCGCAGCTGGCTGATGAAGCGCGGGGGCACTGGCGCGGTGGAGCATTTCACGCAGCAGATCAAGCCGCTGTCCGTCATCGGACTATTGGCGACGGTTGTGCTGCTGTTCGGCTTTCAGAGCGAGACGATCCTTGCCTCCCCGCTGGTGATTGCGCTGATTGCCGTGCCGATCCTCATACAGTCCTATGGCATCTTCGCCATTGCCTATGCGGCCGCCTGGGCGTGGAAGGTGCCGCACAAGGTGGCGGCGCCCTGCGCGCTGATCGGCACGTCTAACTTTTTCGAACTGGCCGTGGCCGTGGCGATCAGCCTGTTTGGGCTGAATTCCGGCGCGGCGCTGGCAACCGTGGTCGGCGTTCTGGTGGAAGTGCCTGTGATGCTGACACTGGTGGCCTTTGCCAACCGGACACGGGACGCCTTCCCAGAAGAGGAAACAATATGATCGTCATTCATCACAATCCTGACTGCGGCACCTCGCGCAATGTGCTCGCCATCATTGAGGCGAGCGGCGCGACGCCCATGGTGATCGAGTATCTGAAAGAGGGCTGGAGCCGGGCGCAGCTGCTCGGCCTCTTTGCAGCCGCCGGCCTCACTCCGCGCGCGGCATTGCGGGAAACGAAGTCCCCGGCAAAGGAGATGGGCTTGCTTGAACCGGGTGTCAGCGATGAGGCAATTCTCGCCGCAATGCTCGAGCATCCAGTTCTGGTGAACCGGCCGATTGTCTGCAGTCCGAAAGGCGTGCGCCTCTGCCGGCCGAGCGAGCTGGTGCTGGATCTTCTGCAAAAGATGCCCCCCGGCCCCCTCTACAAGGAAGATGGCGAGATGATCCTTGACGCCGAAGGGCGCCGGGTAGGCTGAGGCGTGCTGCGCTCTAATCCTCTTTGTAGAGGATCATGCCGGCATGGTGGAGCACACCATCAATGAACTCGCCGTCTGCGGTGAAGCCTGTATCGTCCCAATAGTCGATATGATCTCCGCGGATTTCATAGCGGCCCTGATAGGCGCTTCTGCGGGTGCCACGGGCCTCATCATAGCGGCAGTTGGGCAGGAGTTCATGGCGGATATATCCGTCTGCGGTGACCCACATGCCGATGTAAGGATGAGGGTCGCAAGGCTTCGTCTGTTCAGGGATCATCTGGGTTTCTGCGTTTGAGTTGAGACTGAGGAACAGGGCGGAGAGAAGCGCGGCATGGACTGTGGATCGCATATCCGCCTCCTTCAGACTGCTGCCGTGGGGCGCACGGTGATCTCGCTGACATCGACATCGGCGGGCTGCTCGATGGCGTAGCGGACGGCGCGGGCGATGGCCGAAGGCTGAAGCGCGATGGCCCGGTAAGCCTTCATCGCATCAGCGGCCACCGGATCGGTGATCGTGCTGGCGAGCTCGCTCTCCACGACGCCGGGATTGATACAGGTGACGCGGATCCGGTCATTCTCCTGACGCAGCCCGTCCGAGATGGCGCGCACGGCAAACTTTGTGGCGCAGTAGACCGCCGCTGTGGGCACCACGTTCAGCGCGCCGATGGAGGCGATGTTGAGGATGTGACCGGTGCCGCGCGCGGTCATCTCCGGCAGCACGACCGCCACACCGTTGAGCACGCCCTTGATGTTCACGTCGATCATCCGGTCCCATTCATCGACCTTCATGGAAGACATGAGGGAGAGCGGCATGACGCCGGCATTGTTGATGATGACATCCACGGGACCGTAAGCGTCGCGCGACGCTTCGGCAAAGCCGGCGACATCGGCGCGGTCGGTCACATCGAGCCGCCGGAAGAGGGCCTGCCCGCCTGCCCGGTTGATTTCACCGGCGAGAGCTTCGAGACGATCCGTGCGGCGGGCGCCCAGCATCAGCCTTGCGCCGGCGGCGCCGAGCTCTCGGGCGATGCCTTCGCCGATGCCGCTGGAGGCGCCGGTGATGAGGACGACTTTGTTCTGAAGGGTCATGAGAAACACTCCTTTCGGTGGGGATGGTCTGGAGCCAGGCCCGCGCCTGACTTGTCCGAAAGGTAGAACCGCATCATTGTGTCGATAAGCGCCCGTTTCGTTCCCAGTTTGGAAAGTATGACTTAACAATGCAGCCGGATCTCAATGCCCTGGCCGTGTTTGCCCTGGTGGCGGAGGAACGCAGTTTTCGCGCCGCCGCTGACCGGCTGGGCGTCACGCGGTCTGCCGTCAGCCAGGTGATCCGGCGTCTTGAGGAGACGATGGGGATTGCCCTTGTCCAGCGCACGACCCGCAGCGTCAGCCTGACGGAAGCAGGCGCGCAACTCTTCGCTCAGGTGGCGCCGGCCATTGCCGACATGCACGCCGCCGTGGAGGAGACCGGCAGCCTCAAGGGGCGCCTGCGTGGCCAGTTGCGGCTTGCGGTTTCCTCAATTGCCGAGCGCTTTCTGGCAGGGCCGTTCCTGGCAGGGTTCGCTGCGGCCTATCCAGACATTCAGGTGGATGTCGTCGTGACGGATGACGAGTTCGACATTGTCGCCGAGGGCTATGATGCGGGCGTGCGGCTGGGCGAGGTGATCGAGCAGGACATGATTGCCGTGCCTGTTTCCGGCCAGCAGCGGCAGCTGTCTGTGGCGGCGCCTTCCTATCTTGCGGCCAGTGGGCGGCCAGCCCATCCGCGAGAGCTGGTGGCGCACCGGTGCATCGGGTGGCGCCCGGCGCCAAAGGTTGCCCCTTACCGCTGGGAGTTTGCCGAGGGCGGCCAGGAGTTTTCCGTTGCCGTTGCGCCGGAGATCACGACGAATGACATGGCGCTGATGATCAAGCTGGCGCTGAGCGGCGCAGGCATCACCTTCGGAATGGAAGAGACCTTCCTGCCCTGGCTGAAGCGGGGCGAGCTGGAAGCGGTGCTGGAAGACTACTGCCCGCGCTTCCAGGGCTTTTATCTCTACTATCCGAGCCGCCGGAACCTGGCGCCAAAACTGCGCGCACTGATTGATCATTTAAAGCAACCGGGGGCGGGTTTAACGCATTAGGCAGGGGATCTGCCTATTGGTCCCCTTGACCTGAAGCGCCCAGCAGTTCATCGGAGCGCCGAACTTTCCTGCCCTCCCACAGCGAAGGATGCGACGCGCTATGGACCTTTCCAAAATTCCTGCGGGCCACAATCCGCCTGACGACATCAACGTTCTGATCGAAGTGCCCCTCGGCGGCGACGCGATCAAATACGAGATCGACAAGGCCTCCGGCGCAATGTTCGTCGACCGCTTCCTGTACACCGAGATGCGCTATCCCTGTAACTATGGCTTCGTGCCCCACACCCTCAGCCTGGATGGTGACCCGGTGGACGTGATGGTGGTGGGCAACCGCCCGCTGGTGCCCGGCTCCGTGCTGCGCGCGCGCCCGGTCGGCGTGCTGCTGATGACGGACGATAAAGGCCCGGACGAGAAGATCCTCGCCGTGCCGCACCCGAAACTGACGGGCTATTACGACAAGATCTCGACCTATCACGACCTGCCGCAGACCCTTTGCGACAAGATCCAGCACTTCTTCGAGCACTACAAAGACCTCGAAAAGGGCAAATGGACCCGTATCGACGGCTGGCAGGGCATCGAGAAAGCGCGCGAGCTGATCCGCGAAGCTGTTGCCCGTGAGCAGGCGAACGCGAAGTAAGCCTCCGTTTCCAGATATGAAAAAGGCCCGGAGGAACGAATCCTTCCGGGCCTTTTTGTTTGTCAGGGGCTGGCGCTTCAGGGGGCGACAATCTCGAACCGCTTGGTGCGCGCATTGCGCCAGTGAAGCTCGCCATGCTTGATCGCAAACCAGGCGCCGTGGAGTTCCAGCGTACCGGCCTCGACCTTCTCGCGCACGAAGGGGAAGGTCATCAGGTTTTCGATGGACGTTTCGATGCCTTCCAGCTCGAGCGCAAATTGCGGGTTTACCGGCTTGCTTTCCAGCACGCGCTCACGCGCCTGATCGAGCAGCTTCACCCAGGGGGCCACAAACTCGCCGATCAGCGGATTGTCGTTCTTGGCGAGCGAGGCGGACACCCCGCCGCAACCGCCATGACCCATGACCACGATGATCTTCACCTTGAGAATGTTGACGGCAAACTCCAGCGCGGCGGAAACGCCGTGCAGGCCGCCATTGGGCTGATAGGGCGGCACAAGATTGGCCACGTTGCGCACCACGAACATCTGGCCGGGGGCGGCGTTGAAGATGTCTGAGGGCTCGGCGCGGCTGTCGGCGCAGCCGATCAGCATGATGTCGGGGTCCTGCCCCTGGCCGAGTTTCTGGTAAAGTTCTGCCTGCTCTGCATAGGCGCCGGCACGGAAACGCCGGTAGCCCGTGATCATGTCATCAACGGATTTCATCCTATTTCTCCAAGCTTCCAAGGGGGGCGGATTGCGCAAAAAATGCTGCGGCGCAAGCAATTTTGAAACGAATTTTCCCTAACACGGAACGGTCAGTCTCGCCTGAACGCCGAATCCGGTTTATCAAGGCCACCTGCGATGGAGAAACCCGCAAATGAGCACACCGGCCGACACGCCCAGCACGCCTTCGCGGTCCCGCAAGGGCCCCACGCGCAGCGAAGTGTCGAAGGCGGCGATCCTGGAAGCGGCGCGCGACGAGATGGCGGAGAATGGCTGGCGCGGCTTTAGCGTTGATTCCGTCGCCAAGCGCGCCAGCGCCTCGAAGCAGACGATTTATCGCTGGTGGCCCTCGATTGGCGCGATGTGTGTGGACGCTGCCCTTGCGCTGATCCCGGACGCCCCCGATGGCGGGCGCGACCCGCAGGAGCGTATCACGGCGCTGATCATTCCCCTGGAAGCGGCCGCCCGGACGGGCCATGGCCATGCCGTGCTGCGCGTCGCGCTGCTGGCCGCGGCTGACGACAAGGACGCCGGCGAAGTGTGGCGCGCCTGGGTGGGCCGCGATATCCGCCAGCCGCTGCGCATGCTGCTCGCGGAACTGGCGGCAAAGCGCGTGATCCGGCGCGATTTCGAGCTCGATGATGTGCTCGAGCAGCTGCTCGGCCCGATCTTCCACCGGCTGACGATTTCCCGGGCACCCGTGAAGGAAGGCTTCTGCGCCGAGCAGGCGACTGCCTTCCTGCGCACCTATGCGCAGTTCTGATCTGGCTTGAAAAGGGTGTGTCCGGGCTACTTCGCCCTGCGCCAAACCATCAGCGGATCAAACGCCCCGGTATCGGCGGCTTTCTGCAGGGCGGCGATCTGCTCTGACACCGGATTGGGGGCGCTGGCGGCGCGGCCGGGCTGGTAGAGCGCTTCATCGAGGCGGCAGACCTGTTCAAACAGGGCTTCTGCGCGGCCAACCAGCTCGAGAAAGCGCGGTGGCAAGCCCTTGCCCTCTTCCATATCCGGATCCAGCGCCGGCTCGTCGCGGCGGATGCGGTATTTCCGGGCGCTGGCATCTTCGCGGCGCATGTCGCCATCGCGCACCGCCTTTTGCATCACCAGCCAGGAGGCCGCCTGCATCAGGCGCGTGGTGAGCTCCATGCTCCAGGCCGAATAGGTGAGGCTGGCGTCGCGGGGCAGGTTTTTGGACTGCTCGCGGCCGGGGCCATCGAGATAAGACGCGGTTTCCTCAACCAGCGCCATGCCGCGGGTAAAGACTGTGTCGAACAGCTTGCCGCCTGTGAACGGTTCCAGCGACTGCGGGGGAACCAAATCGCGCTCTGCCATCACATCTCTCCACGCATTCTCGCGGCATATCTTTGCAGGTTAGCCTGCAAGCCGTTTCGGCCCGCTTAACCGTTACCACCAAACAGGGCGTTTGCGGCGCGTTTCTGCGCTTTCTTTTTTTCGATCTCGGCTTCGCAGGCCAGAATTTCGGCTTTCAGCTGGCCGATGCGCAATTCCAGTTCATCGATCGACATCTGGTCGAGCGCCTGCGCCTTGCGCACCAGGACGGGCTCTTCATCATTCAGTGCCATGGGGATGCCTCCGTCTCACCGGTTTCATCAAAGCAGAAAGCCGGGCTAGAAGCGACTCCGAGACCCTTAATGCCTGCGCAAGGAGTTATCCCGATGACCGCAACCATGACCGCCGCCCATGGCGAGACCGGCAAACCCCTGACGCTGATCGAGCGGCCCCTGCCCCAGCCGGGCCCCGGCGAAATCCTGATCGAGGTGGCCGCGGCCGGCCTCAACCGGGCCGACCTTGCCCAGCGGGCGGGCCGCTATCCGCCCCCGCCGGGCGCTTCGGACATTCTGGGGCTGGAAGTTTCCGGCATCGTATCCGCCCTTGGCTCCGGCGCGTCCCGGTTCAAGCCGGGAGACAGGGTGTGCGCGCTGCTGGCGGGCGGAGGCTATGCCAGCCATGTGGTGGTCGATGAAGGTTCGGTACTGCCCGTGCCCGATCACATGGACCTTGTGACGGCGGCCTGTTTCCCTGAGGCGATGATGACGGCCTGGGCCAATGTGTTTGACAGGGCGGGCCTCAAACCCGGCGAGACTTTTCTCTGTCACGGCGCCACCAGCGGTATCGGCGTGATGGCGGTCCAGATGGCGAAAGTTTACGGCGCCTCGAAAATCTTCGGCACGGCGGGATCAGACGAAAAATGCGCCCTTGCCCGCGATCTGGGCGCGGACATCGCCATCAATTACCGCGCTGAGGATTTCGAACAGGTGGTGAAGGACGCGGGCGGGGCAGATGTGACGCTCGACATGGTGGGCGGGGACTACATCCAGAAGAATATCGGCGCGGCAAAGGCGGATGGGCGGATCATCAACATTGCCTATCAGAACGGCATGACGGCGACGGTGAATTTCGGCCTCGTGCTGATGAAGCGGCTGTCCCTGATGGCAACGACCCTGCGCGCGCGCCCTGTGCCGGAAAAATCCCGCATCCGCGCGGCCGTGGAAAAGGATTTCTGGCCGCATGTGGCCAGCGGGAAGATCCGCCCGGTGCTCGACACGGTCTACCCCCTGGCCGAGGCCGAAACCGCCCTCGCCCATATGGAAAAGGGCGGCCATTCGGGGAAAATCCTGCTCAGGGTATAGACTGCTTCCCAAGGGGGCGCATTTGGCCTATAAAGCCCCTCAAGGTTCACAGTTTGCCTGAAACCTCATCCCGCCCGGCACTCGCGTGCCGGGCGGCTGCATTTCGGGCCCCAGATTTGGAAAGATACAGGAGACTTCCATGGCCGATGTCCTGATGCCCCGCGCCACCGCCGTCTGGCTCCTCGACAACACGACGCTGACCTTCGCGCAGATCGCGAAATTCTGCGGCCTGCACCATCTTGAGGTCAAAGGTATCGCCGATGGCGATGTGGCCGAGAACATGCGCGGCGTTGACCCGATCGCCGGCGGAATGCTGTCGCGCGAGGAGATCGCCAAGGGCGAAGCAAACCCGGATTATGACCTGCAGGTGGCCAAGTCCAAGATCGCCCACATTCCCCAGCCCAAGCGCAAGGGCAGCCGCTACACCCCGGTGATCCGCCGCCAGGACAAGCCTGACGCCGTGGCCTGGTTCATCCGCAACCACCCGGAAGTGACCGACGCGCAGATCATCAAGCTGATCGGCACCACCAAGACGACGATCAACAATGTGCGCGACAAGTCTCACTGGAATGCGCAGAACATACGCCCGGTTGACCCGGTGACGCTGGGCCTCTGCAGCCAGATCGAGCTGGACGAAGTGATTGCCAAGGCCTCCGATCGCCGCCGCAAGATGGACGCTGAACGCGCCGCGCGCGGCGAAGGCCCCGGCCTCACCCCGGCCAAGGACACGCCCGAAGCCTATGAGGCCGAGGAAGAGGATGTCCGCAAGAAGGACGTTTCGGCCGCAGACGTGTTCCGCGACTTCGACTGATCTTCCGCTGACAGATAATCTTGAGAGCCGGGCCTTTCGGGGCCCGGCTTTTTCATTCCGTCCGCCTCAGGAACACATAGAAGGCGCCGCTGCCGCCATGCTTGGGATGGGATTCGGCATAGCCGGAGACAAGGGCGCGCGCCTCCGGGCTTTCCAGCCAGAGCAGGAAATTGCGGCGCAGCACCCCCTGCCCTTCCCGGCCCTTGCCGGTGATGACGAGAACGCAGCGCGCACCCTCTGCCTGCTGAGCGAACAGGAAGCCCGGCAGAGCGCGCGCGGCGCTTGCCTGGGTATGGCCATGCAGATCAAATGTGGCGGCAATATCCAGCTTGCCTCGCCGGACACGCTTTTCGCGGCCACGGTCTGCCGGGGGGACAGGCGCTTTGGGCGCCGGAGGCTCTGGCGCGGCAGCACGGGCTGAGGATTTACGCGCGGGTTTTTTCGCCTCGCGCAGTTCGGCCTCGCCCGCTTCCAACGCGGCCTGGAAATCCGGCAGGGAAGTTTCGCGCGGGCCAATGCGCTTGACCGTGGAGGCGACCCGCGCCCAGGCGCGCGCTTCCTCTTCGCTGAGGCGCCGGCCCTTCACCGCCTCAGCCTGCGCCAGGCGGCATTTCGAGCGCCGCAACCGGGCGGGCGCCGAGATTGTGATAAAGCCGCTCGGCCACCTTGCGCGGCAACAGAACCCAAAGGCGGCCTTGGGCATTCATCGTGCCCGCGCGCTGGCCCGCGTCAAAGCCTGTGCCGAAATAGATGTCGCCGCGCACGGGGCCCTTGATGGCCCCGCCCGTATCCTGGGCAATCAGCAAGCCGGACCACGCCCCGCCGAGGCCCGGCGCTGTTGTCTGCACAAACATTGGGACCCCGAGCGCATGGAAAGACGGATCCACCGCCATGGAGCCGAGAGGGGTAAGCGGCACATTGTGCGCGCCATTGGGACCCAGCGTGGCGTCACCCTCCGGCAATGACTGGAAGAAGACAAAGCGCGGATTGATGTTCATCGCCTGACGCACTTCCTCCGGGGACGCACGGTCCATCCAGGCACGGATGCCCTGCATGGACCCCTCCCCCCGCGTGATCCGGCCCGTTTCGATCAGCCAGTTGGCAGTCGATCTGAAAGGCTGGCCATTATGGGCGGCGTAGGCGGCGCGCAGGGTTGTGCCATCGGGGAAGGTCAGGCGGCCTGAACCCTGGATCTGCAGGAAGAAAACATCCGTCGGATGGGCCCAGGCGATGACGGGGGCAGACACATTTGCGGTGATGTCTGCACGCGGAGGATAAGGCCGGGTGGTGCCATTGGGTAGGCGCTGCAGCGGGCTGTCGCCATTGGCCACAAAGTCTGACGGCAAGGCGAGGACAGGCTCGGTAAAGCCTGGTTCGGGCGCGCGGCGAGCTTCATACATCGGTTCGAAATAGCCCGTGAAGCGCGGCTTGCCTTCAGGATCGATGATCTCGACGGGGACGAACAGGGATTCAAAGACGCGCCGGGCCGCGGCGTCATCCAGCGGCGTGGAGAGCGAAGCGCAGGCCGGCGCCCAGTCCTCTGCTGTGCCAGCCCAGGCCGCGTTGCGCGACAGCGGCGCGTCCCAGGCGCGGCGGGAGAACCGGTCGCAGGTGCGCCGGAAGGCTTCAAGAGAGGCGGTCAGCGGCGCGTTCTGCCATCCGGGCAGATCGCGGTAGCTCGCCGGGCTGGAGGCTGGCGGCGGGGTCGTCAGGCCAGGCACCTGCTGGGCAGGCGGCGGAACGGCCGGAGGCGCAGGACGCGGGGCAGACTGGCAGGCAGCCAGTAGGAGCGCGGCGAAAAGAAGCGAGGCAAGACGGATCATGGCCCGCCGCTTATGCCGCGAAACCCCTTAACATGTCATCTGAGAGATATGTCAGACGGCGACATCCACATCATCCAGCAACCAGTTCGGGTCGCTGGAGGAGACATTGCGCATGAAGGTCCAGATTTCCTTGGCCAGGCGGGTCGTCTCGCCATCGCCGAGTTCGGCTTCATACCGCACCATCACACGGGCCATGCTGCCATCGAGTTCAGCGCGTTCAATCTCTGCCTTCTTGATGCGCAGAAGCTCAAACGGGCGGGCGCCATTGGCATCACGCTCGGCAATTGCCGCGTCCCAGGCCTCGTAGACGTCATCATCGAGCAGCGGGCGCAGGGCGTTGCGGTCTCCCTTGGCATAGGCGGCCACGATCATCTGATAGGCGGCCTTGGCCCCGCGCATGAAGTCTTCGGCGCGAAAAGAGGGATCGGCATTGTAAATGTCTTCGAGGCCCGCTGCGGCCGGACCGGTGAAGATCGGGCGCTCATTCTCCACGCGCCGCGGCATGGGCACGGGCGCCTCCCCCTGAGAGGGGCGCTTTTCCGGGGTGGGCGCCGGACGCTGCATCGGCCCTTCATCCCCGCCCCGGCCGAGCGCGGAATAAAGCCGCCACAGAACGAACAGGGCGACAGCCGCAAGGATGAGGACTTCAATCAGCGGGTTGGACATGTTTGCGGCGAAATCCTTCAGTGCGTCTATAAGGTCTCAGTTACAGGCTTTCCTGCACACATAGTGCCAGTGCCATCCTGTTGCCAGCCCATGCGTTGCACCTGACGGGGCTGCATGCTAGGCGCGAGGCCCTAACTTCAGAGGTGGATAATGACAGATACGAGCGCCCCCGGAAACCCCACCCCCGGTCAGCAGCCCGCCAATCCGCCGAGCCTCCGCGTGCTCGGCCAGTATGTTAAGGATCTCTCTTTTGAGAATCCTGGCCACGGACCGGTCCAGACCCAGCCGAATATCGATCTGGGGATCGATGTGGGCGCTTCGCCGCATGCCGATGGTAACGGCCTGTTTGAGGTTTCGCTGAAACTCTCCGCCAAGGCGACCGCGGGTGAAACTGTCCTGTTCATTTCCGAACTCGACTATGCCGGCCTGTTCCAGCTGCAGAACGTGCCGGAAAACCAGGTTGAGCCGATGCTGCTCATCGAATGCCCGCGCCTTCTGTTTCCCTTTGCCCGCCGCATCATTGCCGAGATCACCCGCGAAGGTGGCTTCCCACCCCTGCTGATCGATCCGGTCGATTTTGTCGCGCTGTATCAGGCGCAATACCGGCGCGCGGCAGAGCGCGCGCAGAACGGGAATGGCGGCGCGAACTGAGCGCCTCTTAAAGAAACGACTTCCAGAGCGCGTCGGGCCCCAGCTTCTCGACAAGGGCAGCATGGGCGGCGCGCTCTGCCTCCGTCACAAGGGATGGCAGCGGCTCTGGCCGCTGTTTTGCCGCAGGGCGCTTGTAGCTGCTGCTGTCAAAGGCCGGCTCGAACGCAAATGCGCGCGCCCGCCCGCCCAGCAGTTCCAGGTAGACACTTGCCAGCAGCTGACTGTCGAGCAGCGCGCCGTGGAAGGTGCGGCTTTCCAGGGAAATGTCGAAGCGTTTGCAGAGGGCGTCCAGGCTCGCCGGGGCGCCGGGATAACGCTTGCGCGCGATCTGCACGGTATCAACCCAGCGCTCCTCAGGGATGATATCCCGCCCGCAGCGTTGCAGCTCCATATTCAGGAAGCCGCGGTCAAAGCTTGCATTGTGGGCGACAATGGTGGCGTCGCCCAGGAAATCCAGGAAGGCATCTATAATGTCGGGATGCTCGAAGGGCGGCTTGTCTCGCAGTTGATCGTCGGTGATGCCGGTGATGCGGACCGTGGCTTCCGACACTGGCTTGCCGGGATTGATCAGGCGGCGGAAAGTCTTGCCGGTCGGGATGTGGTTGATCATCTCGACGGCGCCGATCTCGATAATCCGGTCGCCCTCATTCGGATTGAGGCCGGTGGTTTCGGTATCGAAGGCGATTTCGCGGATACGGTCCGTCATGGCGTCTCTCCTGAAGCGATTCGCTGCATCAGGCTGATGATGGCGCGGACATGGTCGCGTGCAAAGTCGAAACCATGGGCTGTCGACAGGATAAAGTCTGCGCGCGCCCGCTTGTCGGCGTCCGGCATCTGGCGGGCAAGGATCGCTTCGAAGGCCTCTTCCGTCATGCCCGGCCGGGCGAGCACCCGCGCGCGCTGGACCTCCGGCGGGGCAGAAACCACCAGTGTGTAGGTGCAATGCCGGTTGCCGCCGGTTTCAAACAGCAGCGGAATATCCAGAACTGCAAAGGGCGCGCCCTGCTCTTTTGCGCGGCGGCGGAAATCAAGCTGGGCTTCTCCGGCGAGCGGATGGACGATGCCTTCCAGCCGCTTCATCGCGGCAGCATCATCCAGAACGCGCGCGCGCAGCTTCTGCCGGTCGATGGCGCCCTTCTCGGCAACGCCAGGAAAGGCCTCCTCGATCGGGGCCACAGCGGCGCCCCCTTCGGCATAGAGCGCGTGAACGGCAGCGTCCGCATCATACACCGGCACACCGGCATCGCGGAAAAGGCTTGCCGTGGCAGATTTACCCATGCCGATGGAACCGGTCAGCCCAAGGATGATCATGAAGTGGCCTCCACAAGTTTGCGGCAGCGGGCATGGGCTTCGGCCATATCCGGCATGATACCGAACCAGTGATCAAAGCTGATGGCAGCTTGCGCCACCAACATGCCCAGCCCGTCCAGCGTCCGCCAGCCTTTGGATTTGGCTTCGCCGAGCGCGGCCGCCGCGCCCTTGCCATAGCTGATATCATAGAAAATACCGCCGGCAGCTTCCGGCAGTTCAAGCTTTCCGCCCGAATGGCCAAGGCTCAGCGTGTTGACCACAAGCGCCGCCGAGGGAAGCTGGCGCAGGCCCTCTTCCAGGGAAAGTACCCGCGCGCCGGGCGCAAGTTCGCGTGCCAGGGCTTCGGCCCGCTCCACCGTCCGGTTACAGATCGTCAGCCGGGCGCCCCGTTCAGCCAATACCGATGCCACCGCCCGGGCCGAGCCCCCTGCCCCAAGCAGGAACACAGCCCGGCCCGAGACATCTATATCCCCATACTCCAGCGTGAGGCCAAAGCCGGGCGCATCCGTATTGTCGCCAATCCAGCCATTGTCGCGGCGGACCAGGAAATTCACCGCGCCGAGACGCCGGGCGGTTTCACTCACCGATGCGGCGAGACGCAGCGCCTCTTCCTTGTGCGGAAGGGTAATGTTGAGCCCGATAACGCCCTGGCGGGCAAGCCCGTCCAGCCCGGTGGCGAGCTCTCCGGCTTTGACCTCGAAAGCAGAATAGACCGCGTCGATCTGATGGGCGCGCAGCCATCCATTGTGGATGAAGGGCGAAAGCGAATGGGCGATGGGATCGCCCACCACGCCAAGGAGATGTGTCATGTAGGAAGCACTTTCCGGATACGGAGGTAGTCCAGAAGCGGCAGCAGTGGCAGACCGAGTATGGAGAAGTAGTCTCCCTCGATCCGTGTGAACAGCTGCGCGCCCAGACCCTCGAGCTGGTAAGCCCCCACAGTCGAGAGAAGCGTCTCGCCACAGGCCGAAACATAGGTTTCGATGAAATCTTCTGTCAGCGGACGCAGGGTCAGTTTCGGCCGGGCAAGGTGGCGCCAGACCGGCGTGCCATCCTCACAGACCACAATGGCGGTTTCCAGCGTGTGGGATTTTCCCGACAGCTGGCGAAGGTGGTTCTTTGCCGCCTCAAGATCGGCGGGCTTGTCGAAGGCCTGATCGCCCAGGGCCAGCATCTGATCGCCGCCGATCACCAGGCCCGGCCGCCTGGCCGACACCCGAATGGCTTTGAGCTCGGCGAGCTGCATGGCCTGATCGCGGACCGGCAGGCCGTTTGCCCGCATAGTGTTGCGGAAGGCTTCCTCATCCACATTCGGCGCAACGCTCTCCGCTTCGACACCGGCCGCAGACAGGAGCGCGCGGCGGCTCTTGCTGGTGGAGGCGAGCGTGATGGCGAGGCTCATGAATGCCCCCAGCGTTCGTGCAGCATGTTGAGGATGCCCGCAGCGGTTTCCTCGACAGAGCGGCGCGAGACATCAATCGTCTTCCAGCCATTGCGCTGGAACAGGCGGTTGGCCTGGGTGATCTCGTCCCGCACGGCTTCTTCGTCAGCGTATTCTGTGATCTCGTCCTGGTTCAGCGAGATGAGGCGCTGGCGGCGGATCTGCACCAGACGCTCGGCTGAAATCTTGAGGCCCACAACCAGGGGGCCTTTGTCGCCCAGCTTTTCCATGAAGTCCGGCAGCGGCACGCCGGGCACCAGCGGGATATTCCCCGCGCGTACCTTGCGGTTGGCCAGATACACACAGGTCGGTGTCTTGGATGTGCGGCTGACGCCCAGCAGGATGACATCGGCGCCGATCAGGCTTTCCACATTCTGCCCGTCATCATGGGCGAGCGTGAAATTGATCGCTTCCATCCGCTCGAAATAGTCTTCGTCCAGCGCGTGCTGACCGGCGACGCGGTTGTTCGGCGCCACGCCCAGATGCCGGCTCAGCATCGCAATCGACGGGTCCAGCACCGGCAGGGTGGGAATGCTCCGCTCACGGCAAAAAGCTTCGAGCCGGCCGCGGAGCGTGCCATCAGAGATCGTATACCAGACGACGCCAGGGGCAGCCTCGATCTCCTTCATCACTCTTTCAAGCTGACGTTCGGAGCGAACGAGGTAATAGTTGTGCTCCAACGGCTGCACATTCTCAAACTGTGCGCAGGCCGCGCGCTGGATGGCGTTGAGCGTCTCGCCCGTACTGTCGGACACGAGATGCACATTGAAGTAGATGCTGGGGCGTTGAGGCTGGGTCACGCTTGTCTCTTGCCGGTCTCGAACTGATTTCACAAGGGGTGTGACTCCCATGTGGAATTTCAAATCACACACATGGATTCACAGGCGACTCACAATTGCAGGATTCTCACCTCTGGAGAGTCACGCTGCGTTCTCCTCTGTGATTCCAACACGGACGTTTACACCCTGTTAACCATTGACTCATCTCGAATTTGAAACTCCCCGCCGTCGCGAGCCAATCTGTGACTTGCCTGTGGATTTGCCGGGATAAAGCGTTAACAGATGGGTTATCCCTGAATCCCTCGGGGTTATAATCATAAGCGCCCTGACGGGCTTTTAAATGAGATTGGGAAGGGGAGTTCGTGGCGACGTCCGTTAAGAAATTGCTGGCTGTGCTGTCAGGCGAGGCTGTGAAACCGCCTCCGGTTTGGATGATGCGCCAGGCTGGCCGCCACCTGCCCGAATATCTGGAGACACGGGCACGGGCCAAAGACTTCCTGGACTTCTGCTACACACCGTCTCTGGCCACCGAAGCCACGCTTCAACCGATCCGCCGTTACGGCATGGATGGGGCCATCCTTTTCGCAGACATCCTGCTCATCCTGGATGCGATGGGTTTGAAAGTGGCTTTCGAGAAGGGTGAAGGCCCCATTGTCGAACAGATCTCTGGCCCCTCTGACCTTGGACGGGTCACGCCCCAGAAAGCGGCGGACCGGCTCGCCCCCGTCTATGAAACCGTATCCCGGGTGAAAGCTGCCCTGCCCCCGTCCACGACCATGATCGGTTTTGCCGGGTCACCCTGGACGGTCAGCCTCTATGCCGTTGAGGGCCGCGGCAAGACTGACAAGTCCACTGCCTGGCGCTGGGCCCATGGCCGGCCGGAAGATCTCGCCGCTGTCATGGATCAGGTGATCGATGCGACAGCCTATTATCTGGCCCGTCAGGTCGAGGCTGGCGCCGATGCGCTGATGCTGTTTGACAGCTGGGCCGAGGGCCTGCCGGACAACATCTTCCGCGAAGTGGTGATCCAGCCCACCAAGAAGCTCGTCGACCGCCTTCGGGAAATGGGGGTGACGGTTCCGGTGATCGGTTTTCCGCGAGGCGCCGGTGTCATGCTGCCGGAATATGTGCGCGATACCGGGGTCACCGCTGTCGGCCTCGACACCGCGGTCTCGCCCGCTTTCATCAATGCAGAGCTTCCGGCCGGTTTCCCTGTGCAAGGCCATCTGGATCCCCTCCTTCTGATCGAGGGGGGTGGGCGTCTTGACGCACGCGTCCGTGAATTGCTGGACGCTTACAAAGGGCGGCCCCATATCTTCAATCTCGGCCACGGCATCCGCCCTGAGACGCCGATTGCGCATGTCGAACGTGTGCTCGAATTGATCAGAACCGAATAGAAAGTGAGGGCCGAAATGGGCCGCCGGATCGCTGTTGTCTTGTTCAACCTGGGTGGTCCGGATACCGGTGACGACGTTCAGCCCTTTCTGAAAAATCTATTCCGCGATCCTGCCATCATCCGGGCACCGCTTCCTGTCCGGTGGCTGATTGCGCGGTTAATTTCTGCCCGCCGCGCGCCGATGGTGAAGCAAAACTATGCCCTGATGGATGCCGGCGGCGGCTCTCCCCTGCTGAATGAGACGAAGAAGCAGTCGGCTGCGCTTGAGGCGGAGCTCGCAAAGCGCCTGCCAGCTGATGAAGTGCGCTGCTTCATCGCCATGCGCTACTGGCACCCCTTCACCGAGGAGGCCGCTGCCGAGGTTCAGAAATGGGGCGCGGATGAAGTGGTATTGCTGCCGCTCTATCCGCAGTTTTCCACCACGACGACTGGCTCCTCCCTCACCGCGTGGAACAAGGCCTATCCCGGCAAGAGCCGCACCGTCTGCTGCTATCCTTTCGAAGAGAACTTCGTGTCCGCCCATGTCGACCGGATCATGGAAGCCTGGGAACGGGCTGGCCGGCCTGAGAAGGTCAACCTTCTCCTCTCCGCCCATGGGCTGCCGGAAAGTGTGGTGAAGGCGGGTGATCCCTATCAATGGCAGTGTGAAACACTCGCTGAAATGGTGGCAGGACGCGTGCCCGCGCATTGGGAAGTCAGCGTCTGCTACCAGTCGCGCGTTGGTCCGCTGAAATGGATCGGCCCAGCGACCGAAGCAGAGATCGAGCGCATATCCGAACAGGGCGGCAATATCCTGATCGCCCCCATCGCCTTTGTTTCAGAACATATCGAAACGCTGGTTGAACTGGGCGAGGAATACCGCCTCATTGCCGAGCAGCATGGCGCGGCGAGCTATACCCGTGTCGAGGCGCTGGGCACGCATCCAGGCTTCATCACCACGATGGCCGGCGAAGTGATGGAAGCGCTTGGAATGAAAGAGGCCATTCGGTCCTGCGCGGGGGGCCGCCTCTGCCCTTCCGGCTGGTCGGGTTGCCCACAGGCCGAAATCAAACAGAAAGCCGGCGTGCCGATAACGGAAAAAGCCGTCTAGGGGGAACGCAGGTCATGGATCTTTATAACTGGCTGAAGGCGGGGCATGTGGTGTTTGTCATCGCCCTGATGGCAGGGCTGCTCGTCTATCCGCGCTACAAGATCCACCAGCTTTCCAGCCAGCCCGGCGAAGCCCTGTTCGAGACGATGAAGGATGCATCGCACCGGTTGAAGAACATCATCCTCAATCCCAGTATTGTCCTGGTCTGGGTGTTTGGGCTCGCCATGGTCTATGTGGATTGGCAGCGCGGCGGCCAGCTTTACCTGGAAGGATGGTTTCACGCGAAACTTCTTCTGGTGCTGCTCATCTCCGGCCTGCACGGCTATTTCATCGGCCTCGGCAAGAAGGTCGACCGGGTCACCGGTACGGTCCAGGCCAAAACCCTGCGGATGATGAACGAAGTGCCGTTCCTGGCGATGATCGGTGTCGTCATCCTTGTGATCGTAAAGCCTTTCTGACAGGCCCACGTCCACAATTGCTTGACGGGCGGCCGGTTTTCGACAGATAATACGCTTGCTGGCCCGCCAAGTCCTTTGGCGCCGCGAAGTATTTTCGCCCGGCCCCTCCCCTTTTGACTATCCCAGTCCGGATATTGCCCGAATGGCTTTCACGATGCTCGACAACCTTACCAGTGTGACTCTGCGCGAACTCAAGGCGAAGTCGCCTGAAGAACTCCTTGCCTATGCCGAGGAGCTCGAGATCGAGAACGCTTCCTCGATGCGGACGCAGGACATGCTGTTCGCCATCCTCAAGGAACTGGCAGATAGCGAAGTCGAGATCACAGGCCAGGGCGTGCTCGAAGTGCTCACCGACGGGTTCGGCTTCCTCCGCTCCCCGGAATCGAACTATTTGCCCGGCCCGGACGACATCTATGTCAGCCCGGAAGTTCTGAAGAAGGCCAACATCCGCACCGGTGATACGGTCGAAGGCCCGATCGTCGCCCCGCAGGACAGCGAGCGCTACTTCGCACTGACCGATGTGAGCCGCATCAATTTCGAGGAGCCGGAGAAGGCTAACAAGAAGGTCCACTTCGACAACCTCACGCCCCTTTACCCGGAGAAGCGTCTCAAGATGGAGAGCCGCGATCCGACCAAGAAAGACCGCTCTGGCCGGGTCATCGATATTGTGGCCCCGATCGGCAAAGGCCAGCGCGCCCTGATCGTCGCGCCCCCACGTACGGGTAAGACGGTCCTGATGCAGAACATTGCGGCCGCGATCGAAGAAAACCATCCGGAATGCTATCTCATCGTTCTGCTGATCGATGAGCGCCCGGAAGAGGTGACCGACATGCGCCGCACCGTGAAGGGGGAGGTTGTTGCCTCGACCTTCGACGAGCCGGCGACCCGCCACGTCCAGGTGGCCGAAATGGTTATCGAGAAAGCCAAACGCCTCGTCGAGCACAAGCGCGATGTCGTCATCCTGCTCGACTCCATCACCCGACTGGGCCGGGCTTACAACACGACCGTCCCTTCCTCCGGTAAAGTGCTCACCGGCGGTGTGGACGCCAACGCGCTCCAGCGCCCGAAGCGGTTCTTCGGCGCAGCGCGGAATGTTGAGAATGGCGGATCACTGACGATTGTCGCCACCGCCCTGATCGACACCGGCAGCCGGATGGACGAAGTCATCTTCGAGGAGTTCAAGGGCACCGGTAACTCCGAAGTCGTCCTCGACCGGAAGATTGCTGATAAGCGGACCTTCCCGGCCATCGACATCATGAAGTCGGGCACGCGGAAAGAAGAGCTCATCACGCCGCAGGACCAGCTCTCGAAGATCTACATTCTCCGCCGCATCCTTGGCCCGATGGGCACGACCGATGCGGTCGAATTCCTTCTCGACAAGCTGAAGCAGACGAAGACCAACGAAGAATTCTTCGAAGCGATGAAGAACTAGGGAGTCTGGCGCGATGGGCGCGCAAGATACAATCTGCGCGCTCGCCTCAGGCCCACCACCCTCGGCCATCGCCATCATCCGTATTTCCGGCCCGGCCGTTTCCGAGGTCGGAAAGCGGCTCCTCGCGTCCGGCCTGCCCGAACCCAAACGCGCAGCGCTTACATATATGTATGACGCTGCCGGCGAGTTGATCGACCAGGGCATCGCCCTGCATGCCCGCGCCCCACATTCCTATACCGGTGAAGATACGCTCGAGCTCTACCTGCATGGCGGGCGGGCGGTGATTGAACATGCGCTCCGTGCTCTGACATCCGTATCCGGAGTACGTCTGGCGGAGCCCGGAGAGTTCACGCGCCGGGCCTTCGAAAATGGTAAACTGGATCTTACCGAGGCCGAGGGTGTCGCGGACATCATCGAGGCTGAAACCACCGCGCAGAAATCACAGGCCCTCCGCCAACTCGGCGGCGGCCTTACGGAAATCTATGACGCCTGGCGCGAGGAACTGACTGGCGCGCTCGCCCTCATAGAAGTGATGATCGACTTTCCGGATGAAGGCGACGTGCCGGAAGATACAGCTGCGCCCATCCTGGAGCGCCTTGGCAAGGTGATCACCGAAATAGAGACGGGGCTTGGTGACCGGGGTGTTGGGGAACGCATCCGGGACGGGTTCCGGATTGCAATTGTCGGCCCGCCGAATGCCGGCAAGTCCTCGATCCTCAACCGCCTGGCCCGCCGGGAAGCCGCCATCGTCACCGACATCGCCGGCACGACGCGGGACGTAGTGGAAGTCCGCGTGATCCTTGGCGGCCAGGTTGTCTGGATTGCGGACACGGCCGGCCTGCGCGAAACAGAAGACGTGGTGGAGGCCGAGGGCGTCCGCCGCGCGCGGCGTGCTGCGGCCGAAGCCGATCTCCGCATCCATGTCATTGATGGCGCGGCCCCCTCCCCTCCCCCAGGTCCCATCGAGCCGCAGGATATCATTGTCTTCAACAAGGCGGACACCCGGCCAGCGGCCCTTGCCCCGGATGGCGCGCTCCCCCTCTCAGCGGCCACCGGCGAGGGCATTGATACCCTCGAATCCTGGATTGCCGGATTTGTCTCCCAAAGGGTCGCTTCGGTCGAGGCGCCCGTCATCACCCGCGCGCGTCACCGGGAAAAACTCGCTGCCGGTCTCGCCAGCCTGGTGTCTGCCCGCGACGCCCTCGCCCAGGATATCGGCGCCGAACTTGCCGCCGAAGATGTCCGCATGGGGCTGCGCCAGCTCTCCTCCGTCATTGGCAAGGTCGACGTTGAAGACGTTCTCGGGGCGGTCTTCTCCAAATTCTGCATCGGAAAATGACCCCTAGGGTTTGAGAGCACCCGGCGTTATATAGCCGCCTCAAGCAGCGCTTAAGGGTTGGTTAATGCCGGACTTCCCGGATTTCGACGTGATTGTGATTGGCGGCGGGCATGCCGGCTGCGAAGCGGCAGCGGCGTCCGCCCGCTTTGGCGCGCGCACGGCGCTCATTACCCACAAGCTCTCGACCATTGGCGAGATGAGCTGCAACCCCGCCATCGGCGGCCTCGGCAAAGGCCACCTGGTCCGTGAGATCGACGCGCTGGACGGCGTCATGGGCCGGATGGCGGACAAGGCCGGCATCCAGTTCCGGATGCTCAACCGCTCCAAGGGCCCGGCCGTCTGGGGCCCCCGCTCGCAGATCGACCGCAAGCTTTACCGCGAAGCGATGCAGGCCGAGCTCGCGGACTATCCAAACCTCACCCTCATTGAAGACGGCGCGGAAGATCTGATCGTTGAAGACGGCAAGGTCCGCGGCGTGGTTGGCCTTACCGGCAAGCGCTATTCTGCGGCCAGGGTCGTCATCACGACCGGCACCTTCCTGAAGGGTGTGATCCATATCGGCGCCAAACGCATCCCCGCGGGCCGGATTGGCGAGGCCCCGGCGCTGGGGCTGTCAGACCGGCTTTACGCGATCGGCCTGCCGATGGGCCGCCTCAAGACTGGAACCCCGGCACGGCTGGATGGCCGCACCATCCATTGGGACCGGCTCGAGATGCAGCCGGCCGATGAGCAGCCGATCCCGTTCTCATTCCAGAATTCCGAGATTACGGTCCCGCAGGTTCAGTGTGGCATCACCTGGACGACGCCGGAAACCCATTCGATCATCGAAGCGCATATGGAACAGTCCGCGGTCTATTCCGGCGCCATCTCCGGCCGCGGGCCGCGCTATTGCCCGTCGATTGAGGACAAGGTGAACCGCTTCGGCGACCGTGACCGGCATCAGGTCTTCCTGGAGCCGGAAGGTCTCGACGACCACACGGTCTACCCGAACGGTATCTCCACGTCGCTTCCCGAAGAGGTTCAGGAGAAATTCATCCGCACAATCCCGGGACTGGAGGACGTCACCATCCTCCAGCATGCCTATGCGATCGAATATGATTATGTCGATCCGCGCGCGCTGAGCCCTTCGTTAGAAGTGAAAGCCATGCCGGGCCTTTATCTCGCGGGACAGATCAATGGCACGACGGGATATGAAGAAGCCGGCGCGCAAGGTCTGATGGCCGGCCTCAACGCCGCGCGTGCCGCTGCTGGAAAAGAGCCGGTTATCTTCGACCGGGCCGAAGCCTATATCGGTGTTCTGATCGATGACCTGGTGACCCGCGGCGTGACAGAGCCCTATCGGATGTTCACCTCGCGGGCCGAATACCGCCTGGCGCTCCGCGCAGACAATGCCGATCAGCGCCTCACCCAGAAAGGCATCGAGGCGGGTGTCGTGGGCGAGAAACGTGCCGCAATGTTTCACGTGAAACATCGGGCGCTGGAATCGGCCCGGAATCTTCTGAAAAGCCTCAATCTCAGTCCAGCCGCTGCCGCGAAAAATGGGTGGGTCGTCAATCAGGATGGCCGCGTCCGATCTGCCTGGGAATATCTCTCCTATAAGGACATCAGCTTCGCGCATCTGACTGCGATCTGGCCTGAGCTGTCCGAAGTGCCGGCAGACATTGTGGCCCAGATCGAGATCGAAGCGCTCTACTCAGCTTATCTTGATCGCCAGGCCGAAGACGTGGCCGCACTCCGCCGTGATGAGGCACTGACCCTTCCGGGGGATCTCGACTATGACCTGATCGGCGGCCTCTCGAATGAAGTCCGTCAAAAGCTGAAAGCGGTCCGTCCGGGCACACTCGGTCAGGCCGCGCGGATCGAGGGCGTCACACCGGGCGCACTGACGGCGCTACTCGGGCATGTCCGCCGCATCCGCAAGGCGGGGTGAACCATGAGCGCGCAAGAGGATCGCGCGGCTTTTCTGGCCGCCAACGATGTTTCACGTGAAACATTGGACCGGCTCGACCGGATCATTTCGGAACTCGATGTCTGGCGGCAAAAGTCAAATCTGATCGGTCCGAAAGAATGGCCCCAGATCTGGACGCGCCATGTCGGCGACTCCTGGCAGCTTCTGGATCACATTCCGGAAGCGGCGCGCATCGTGGATCTCGGATCGGGCGCCGGTTTTCCCGGCCTCATCCTCGCCGCTGCCCGCCCAAAAGCCCATGTCACCATGATGGAATCGGTCGGCAAGAAATGCGCTTTCCTCCGAGCGGCCATCGAGGCGGCTGGTCTCAATGCCGCCGTGTATCAAGGGCGGATCGAAGCGGCGCCGCCGATCAAGGCGGATTTTGTCACCGCGCGCGCCTTTGCGCCCATGCCACAACTTCTGGAATACGCGTCGCGCTGGCTCCGAAAAGGCGCAACGGGGGTTTTCCCGAAAGGCGAACGCTGGAAAGAAGAATTGACGGAAGCCCTCCAAAAGTGGAATTTCGCTTATGAAGCGATTCCAAGTCGCAGTGGTGGGTCAGGCGTCATTTTGATTGTCAGGGAGGTCGTACGTCGTCATGACTAGGCCGAGAATCTTCGCTGTGGTGAATCAGAAAGGAGGCGTCGGCAAAACGACGACCTCCATCAATCTCGGGACCGCGCTTGCCGCCGTCGGCCGCCGCGTCCTGATCGTCGATTTCGACGCCCAGGGTAACGCGTCCACCGGCCTTGGCATTTCACGTGCCGAGCGCCTGATGACCTCATATGATCTGGTGGTCGACCGCGTGCCCCTGGAAGAAGCGGTCCTTTCGACCATCGTTCCGCGCCTCGACATTGTTCCGGGCGACGAGAACCTTTCCGGCGTCGAAACCGAACTGGCAGGGGATGCCCACCGGTCATACCGCCTGAAGGAGTCGCTGCACTCCTATATCGACCGGGTCGAACAGGGCGGACTCGTCAAGTATGACTACGTCCTGATTGATTGCCCGCCATCGCTCTCTGCGCTCACGGTCAATGCGATGACAGCGTCGGACGCTTTGCTTGTTCCGCTCCAGTGCGAGTTCTTGGCTCTGGAAGGTCTGACTCAGCTTCTGCGAACAGTCGAAGTGGTCCGTTCCGGCCTCAATCCGACGCTTGAAATCCAGGGCGTGGTGCTGACGATGTATGATCGGCGCAACAGCCTGTCGGATCAGGTCGCCAATGAGGTCCGCGCCTTCTTTGGCTCCAAAGTCTACAACACGGTCATTCCGCGTAACGTCCGCCTGTCGGAAGCGCCATCCTTCGGCAAGCCTGCGCTCCTTTATGATTATCGTTGCCCCGGCAGCGAGGCCTATATCCGTCTTGCCTCCGAAGTGCTGCAGCGTGAAAAGGCGAGGGCGGCATGAGCGACCCGGCAGAAGACAATCGTGGACGCCCCAGCCGGCTCGGACGGGGACTGTCAGCCCTGATCGGCGAAGTCGAAGCGATGAATGTTCGTCCGGCGGCGCAACCTTCCACGCCTTCGGCTTCGGGTGAAACAGCGCCGGCGGCGCCCGGCGCTGCGGCCGCTGGTTCGGGCGGCGCGACCGAAATCGCCATCGACCTCATCCGCCGCAATCCGGCCCAGCCGCGCCGGACTTTCACCGAGGAAAACCTCCGGGAGCTCGCCGATTCGCTGAAAGCCAAGGGCGTGCTTCAGGCGATCCTCGTTCGGCCGGATCCGAAGGAAGACGGCAAGTATCAGATCATCGCGGGCGAGCGCCGTTGGCGCGCCGCAAGGATGGCGGGGCTCACCTCCATCCCGGCAGTGGTCCGGAATGCCGACGAACTCGAACTGCTCGAGATCGGCATCATCGAAAACGTCCAGCGCTCTGACCTCAACCCGATCGAGGAGGCAGAGGCTTATGAGGCGCTGATGAAGCGCTTCGGCCGCACGCAGGAAAGCCTCGCTTCCAGCGTAGGCAAAAGCCGCGCGCACATCACCAACACGCTCCGTCTGCTTCAGCTGCCCGATGCCGCCCGTACCCATGTCCGTGAAGGCCGGATCAGTGCCGGCCATGCCCGCGCCGCGCTCGGCGCGCCTGATCCTGAAGCTCTGATCGAGCTGGCGGTGGAGAAGGGACTTAGTGTGCGCGAGGTCGAAGCCCGCGCCCGCGATGCCCGCAGCGGCGCGCCCATCGAAACCAAATCGATGGACAGCCTCACTCCGCCGGTGAAGGACATCAACACCGAAGCCCTTGAAGCCGATATCAGCCGCACGCTGGGCCTCGACGTCGACATCCGGCATGGCAAGCATGGCGGCGAGATCCGGATCAAATACCGAGACCTTGAACAGCTTGACGAGGTATGCCGCCGGTTGACGGCCAAGCGCCGGGCGCCTGAGTAGGCCTGGCCTTAAATAATCCGTTAACGAACGTTTTCGGCAGCTCTTGCCAGATCGTTAATCAGCAGGCGGATGACGGGATCCCCCGTCGCCCCGGCAAGCTTTGTCTGGCGCTCGGCATCATGGATGCGTTCCATCACGCGCATCAGCCGGCGTGCCGGCCATTTCCCAAGACGGGCCCGGAAGGCCGGCCATTCATTTGGCCAGATCGGCGGGCGTAGATATTTGCCGGGGTTCCCGTCACCGCCCGCGATTTTCTCATGCGCGCTCAGCATGCGCAGAACTTCCATCTGCAGGGAGCGAAGGATGGAGATGCCGCTCGTTCCGTTCTCGGAAAGTTTGTCAAACGCGGTTTGCGCTTCCCCTGGGCACCCATCGAGCGCGGCGGCAACAATTCCGGAAATCGCCTGTTTCACATCCGTCGCTGAAAGCGCGCGAACATCCGCCAGGCTCAGCGGCCGTCCAAGCCCGCGAGCATAGAGGGCGAGCTTTTCGATCTCGGAATTGGCGAGCGCGCGGTTTCCGGGAAGGTCGCCCACAAAGGCGTCAAGGGCAGGGGGGTCGATCACCGCTCCTTCGGCCAGAAGCGCGGTCTTCACCCGGCTGGCCACGTCGGCCTCCTCCTCGGCGAAAAGTTGGAGGCAAGCGGCGCGTTTGGCTTT
>NZ_NCJT01000096.1 GCF_002282565.1 Hyphomonas sp. 34-62-18 | reverse complement strand
AGGCCATCTTCTGCAGGAAAGGCATGTCATTGGCGGCCGAGCGGAAAAGGTCAGACACCGGAGGTTTGCTGAAATCCGCTTTCATCTGGTTGTCGTCCAGCGCGACGACCGCGCGGGCAAGGCGCACCGCTGCCGAATCGCGCGGCGGGGTGGACGAATGCCCGCCTTCACCGGTCGCGATGATTTCCAGCGTCAGATATCCCTTCTCCGCGATCCCGATGAAGCCCATCGGCTTGCCGGTCAGCGGGGAGGGATCAACGATCATGAAGCCTTCATCCAGCGCCATTTCCGGTTCGATCCCGCGCGACTGAAGCAGCGCAACGCCCGCCTGCGCGCCAGAACCGGACACCTCTTCATCATGCCCGAACATGAAGTAGACGGTTCGCTTCGGCTGGAAACCCGATGTTGCCAGCGCTTCGGCCGCTTCCATCAGCGCCACCAGCGAGCCTTTGTCATCAATTGTGCCGCGTCCATAAACATAGCCGTCGACAATATCGCCATCGAACGGCGCGCCCGTCCAGTCGCCCTCGGTGCCGATATTTACCGGCACGACATCCTGGTGCGCCATCAGAAGGATCGGCTTCAGTGTGGGGTCAGAACCTTCCCAGGTGTAGAGGAGGGTCAGTGTGCCCGGCACGAGTTCCTTTTGCATTGCAGCATGAGCCGCGGGGTAGGTTTGCTCCAGCCACTGATGCAGCTGGATCCACGGTTCCTCCTGACCCGGACGAGGATCGCCCGGCGCCACGGTGATGGTGCGGAAGCGGATGGCAGCGGCAAGATTTTGTGCGCCGCGGTCTGCCGAAATCGCCGGGGCTTCGGGCAGCGTGACGCGGGCGCCGACCGGATCGGCGCCATAGCTTGCCGTGCGGAAGAAGACGATGGCGGCAACGATGCCGATGATGGCTCCGAGCCCGATCAGTATGTTGCGGATCATGGCGCCGCCTCCTCCCTCTGTTTTTGGTGCTGCAGTTTGCGTGGCATCTCTCCCACGTCAAGCGACCGGAAACTAAAAAATGACTTGGCCGTCACCTTCGCTCAAGGCAGTGTACGCGCCATGTCCCAGACCCAATCCAAGCGTTTGTCGTTCCCGCGAGTGCTGGCGTTTGCCTCGCTCAGCATCCCGATTGCAGGCGTGGGCCTGCCGCTCGGTGTGTATCTCGCCCCGCTCTACGCCAATGAGGTTGGTCTTGGCCTTGAGCTGACCGGCCTCCTGTTCATGCTGCTGCGCTTCTGGGACATCTTCACTGATCCCCTGATGGGCTACATGGTCGACCGGTATCGCAGCCCGCTTGGGCGCGTGCGCCACTGGATCCTCCTGTCGGTGCCCGTGCTCGTGATCGCCACCTATTTCGTGTACATGCCCCCACAAGGCGCCGGCGCCGGTTACTTCATCCTGTGGATGCTGATCTTCTATATCGGAACAACGCTGCTGCAGATGTCACGCGCAGCCTGGGTGCCGGCCATATCCGTTGACTATGATGACCGCTCCCGCCTGTTCCTCTGGCCTGAGATTGTCTCTGTCCTGTCGATGCTGTTTCTGCTGGCGGTTCCGCTGATCCTTGCACGGATGGGCATGGAAACTGATGCCTTCGGCCAGGTGGCCGTAATGGGCTGGATCCTCATCATCGCGCTGCCGCTTTCAGCGGGCCTCTCCTGCCTCTTCGTGCCAGACCCGCCGCTGCGGGGTGAGGCCCGGAATATTGAGAAGTTCGAGATGAAGCCCATCCTGCGGGCCTTCCGCGAGCGCACCTTTGGCCGCCTGCTGACAATGGAGCTCCTCGGGGCAACCGCGATTTCGGTCACCGCCTCAAACTATCTGTTCGTTGCCGCCTATGCCTTCGGCGCCCAGCCGGCGCAGACGAGCGCAGCGCTCGTTCTGTTTTTCATCGCGGCGGTGATCGCTTTGCCCTTCTGGCTGTGGCTCGCCAACAAGACCGAGAAGCGCACCGCATACTTTGCGGCGGTAACCATGTCCGGGGTCAGCTTCGTGTCCTTCATTTTCCTGGCAGGGCAGGGCGATTTCACCCAGTTCCTGATCGCCAGCCTGATTGCGGGGATACCCTTCAGCGCGCCGATCTTTCTCTCGCGCGCCATGACCGCAGACGTGATCGAGGCGCAGGCAGCCGAAACCGGGGAAAACCGGGCTGGCCTCTACTATGCTCTGCTCAATTGCTTCAACAAGATCGGGTCCAGCCTTGCTTTCGGCGTTGGCTATCTGCTGGTCGGCCAGGTCGCTGGCTTCCAGCCCGGTGAGGAAAACTCTGACCAGGCGATCTTCGGCCTTGTGGTTATCTTTGGACTGCTGCCGGGCATCCTCTATGTCACAGCCGGGCTTCTGGCGCGTGGCTATCCGCTGACCCGGGCCGTGCAGGCCGAAACGGCCCGGCGCCTGTCGGAACGTGTGGTTGTGCCGCCGGTCATCGATACTGTGCCGTAACGCATAGAGGCGGCCTCTTTCAGAAACCGCCGCCTTCGGCCAGCCATTCCTTCTCAGCCTCCGTGCTTTCGCGGCCAACGGCGGCGTTCCGGTGCGGGAAGCGGCCGAACTGGCGGATGACGTCGAGATGCTGGTGAGCATAGTTCAGCGTGTTCTTCGCAAAGTCCCTGAACTCGTCGCGGGCCTCTCCGGCAAGCCGGGTGAAGAGGGCGACGGACTGTTCCTGGTCACCCATCACTTCCGAGTGCTCAAGCGGCAGATAGAAGAACACTCGCTCGGCTTCGGAAAGCGCGCGGTCTTCCCCCGCTTCAAGACCTACCTTGCACAGATGAAGCGCCAGCATGTCCTGAGCAAAGGCGCGCGGGCTGCCCCGGAAGATGTTTCGGCTCATCTGGTCCAGCACAATGATGGCGGCAAGCCGCTCGCGTGGCCCCCGCGCAGCCCAGTCCCGCGCCAGCGGCCCGGCCGACAGTGTTTCGAGCAGCGGCTGGAACTGCGCCGTCAGCAGCCGGTCAAACGCTTCCCCGCCCTTGAACCACAGAGGCGCATGGGTCTTCAGCACCTCAGGCGAGGTTGCCGATCCGCCAAACCAGAAGCCGTGGACCGTCGCGGGCGAGGGGAGGGCGATCATGTGGCAGGCCTCCGGGCAACGACCATGTAGTTGACGCTGGTATCGCCGGAGAGTTTCCACGCCCCGCTCAGTGGATGGAAGCTCACCCCGATCGGCGGTTCGGTTTCAAGCCCGGCGCTTTCTAGGGGGCCGGACACATCTTCCGGCGCCAGGAATTTCGACCAGTCATGGGTGCCTCTTGGCAGCCAGCGCAGGATGTATTCGGCGCCGATCACGGCGGTGGCGAGCGCCTTGGCGGTCTTGTTGAGCGTCGCCACGATCATCAGCCCGCCGGGGCGCACCAGCCGGGCGGTATCCTTCAGGAACTGGGCGGGGTCTGCCACATGCTCGACTACTTCGAGGTTCAGCACGATGTCAAACGCGGCTTCGCCCACGGCCAAAAGCCCCTCGGCTGTGCCGGCGCGATAATCGATCGTGAGCCCCTGTTCGGCGGCATGGGTGAGGGCGGTCTTGATGTTGGCCTCGGAGGCATCCACTCCGGTGACCAAAGCGCCCAGCCGGGCCATCGGTTCGGAAACGAGGCCCCCGCCGCAGCCGATGTCGAGAAGGCGCAACCCCTCAAGCGGGCGCAGCTGGCCGGCCGGCCTTCCGAAATGGCGTTCGGCCGTCTCGCGGATGAATTTCAGCCGGGTCGGGTTGAACCGGTGGAGCGGCTTGAACTTGCCGTCGGGGTTCCACCAGTCGGCCGCCATGGCCGAAAATTTTGCAACTTCCGCAGGGTCGATACTGGGGGTCACCGGCGGGGCGTCAGACGCGTCAATTGTTCTCGCCATTGTTTAGCAATCCTGTTTGATCCCGGCCGAACTTTCTTCTAGAGGGGCCGATAAATGAGCGGGCCTCAAGGGCCCAGAAGGTATTTGGGGCGAAATGGCGCGGACAGTACTCAAATTCGGCGGAACTTCGGTCGGCGATCTCGACCGGATTGCGAATGTGGCGGAGATCGTAGCCGCGCGCGCTGCGAAAGGCGAGAAGATGGCTGTCATCGTCTCGGCCATGTCGGGCGAGACCAACAAGCTCGTAGCCCTGGCAGACGGCGCCGCCGGCAAGGAGCTGCCGCGCCACCTGTATGACGATGAGTATGACGTGGTGGTCGCCTCCGGAGAGCAGGTGACCGCTGGCCTGCTGGCGCTGGCACTCCGCCGCCGGGGCCTGAAGGCCCGTTCCTGGCTCGGTTGGCAGCTGCGCCTGAAGACCGATAACAGCCATGGCCGCGCCCGCATCATGGGCTTTGATGACAGCTCGCTGCCGGACTCCGTTGATAGCGGCGAGATTGCCGTGGTCGCGGGTTTCCAGGGCGTCACCGACGAGTTCCGTGTCACCACGCTCGGCCGGGGCGGGTCGGACACCAGCGCCGTGGCGGTGGCCGCCGCGCTCGGCGCCCAAGTTTGCGACATCTATACCGATGTGGACGGCGTCTACACGACTGACCCCCGCATCGTGCCGAAGGCCCGCCGGATCGATAAGATTTCCTATGAGGAAATGCTCGAAATGGCCTCGCTCGGCGCCAAAGTGCTTCAGACGCGCTCGGTCGAGCTGGCGATGAACCATGGCGTGCCAGTGCGCGTGCTGTCCAGTTTTGTGAAACCCGGCGAGGAGAGCCCCGGCACCCTCGTCTGTTCAGAGGAAGAGATCGTGGAAAAACAGGTCGTCAGCGGCGTTGCCTATTCGCGGGATGAGGCCAAGGTCACCCTGTACGGCGTGCCCGACAAGCCGGGTTCCTCGGCCAAGATCTTCTCCGCGCTGGCCCGCGCCGGGGTGAATGTGGACATGATCGTCCAGGCCTCTTCGCGCGAAGCCTCCAAGGCAAACCTCGTCTTTACCTGCACCGATCGCGACAGCCCGTTTGCCCGCGAGACGCTGGAAAAACTGCAGGCCGAAGTGGGCTATGAGCGGATCGAAGTGGCCCGCGATGTTTCGAAAATCTCGATCATCGGCGTTGGCATGAAGAGCCATACCGGCGTTGCCGAAAAGATGTTCACCGCGCTCTCGGAGAAGGGCATCAATATCGATGTCATCGCGACATCCGAGATCAAGATTTCCGTTCTGATCGCCGCGCCCTATACAGAACTGGCGGTCCGGGCACTTCATACAGCATTCGGGCTGGACGCAGACTGACGGGTCACCGTAAACCGGGGGAGCATGCCGTATAACCTGCCGGCCACCCGAGTTCTGATGAACAGCCTCCGCCAGGTTATGGCGGAGGATGGCGAGACCCGTTCGCGCCTCGACCAGGTTGTGCATCTGATAGCGTCCACCATGGTCGCCGATGTGTGCTCGATCTACCACCGGGAGGCTGATGGCAGCCTGCTGCTGATCGCAACCGAAGGCCTGAAGCCGGAAGCCGTCAACAAGACCCGTATGGGCGCCGCCGAGGGCCTTGTCGGCTATGTGGCCCGCACGGCGGAGCCGATCGCCATCGAAGACGCCCCGCGCCATCCGGCATTCTCCTATCGCCCCGAGACGGGCGAAGACCCATTCCACGCTTTCCTGGGCGTGCCGATTCTGCGCACGGGTGGGGTGATCGGCGTCCTGGTCGTTCAGAACCGGACCGAGCGGGTCTACCGTGATGAAGAGGTTGAGACCCTTCAGACTATCGCCATGGTGCTGGCGGAGATTGTTCACGGTATCAGCGAGGACCAGTCAAACACCCAGTCTGATCGCCGAACGCGCGGCCAGAATGGTGGCAATCTGCGTGGGCGCATTTTCTGTGAAGGCCTCGGCTATGGCCGCGCCGTGCTGCACGATCCGGTCGTTCCGGCCGCCCGTTTCTTTGCCACCGACCAGAAACAGGAAGCCCTCCGCCTGGAGCAGGGCCTGAAAGATCTGCGCGCCAGCATCGACCGGATGATGCTGATTGACGGCGCCGCACTGGGGGAAGATCCGCGCGATGTAATGGAGGCCTACCGGCTTCTGGCGCATGATACGTCCTGGGCTGAAAAGCTGCAGGAAGGCGTACGCTCTGGCCTGTCTGCCGAAGCCTCGGTCGACCGGGCCCGCCGCGAACACCGGGCCAAGCTGCAGGCCGCGCGCGACCCCTATCTGCGCGAGCGGCTGCACGATCTGGAAGACCTCGACAACCGCCTGCTGCGCATTCTGGGCGGGGATGAAAGCAAGCCCCAGATCAGCGGCGAGAACAGCGTTCTGGTTGCCCGCCGCCTCGGCCCGGCTGAGCTCTTGGAATATGCCAAGGCCGGCCTAAGGGGCATCCTGATGGAAGAGGCCGCCGCCTCTTCGCATGCTGCCATCGTGGCGCGCGCGCTGTCGATCCCGGCCATCGGCGGCATTGACGGGCTGACGACCCTGATCGAGCAGGGCGATTATGTGATCGTCGATGCCGAGCAGGGCCAGGCGCATATCCGGCCGGATGATGCGGTGTATGACGCCTACAAGTCGCGTGTAGCGCTGCGGTCAGAGCGTCAGGCCGTCTATGCCAGCCTGCGCGGGCTTCCCGCGGAAACAACCGACGGCAAGACTGTCTCGCTGATGCTGAACGCTGGCCTCGATCTTGACCTCGACATGATGGATCAGGCCGGGGCAGACGGGGTGGGCCTTTTCCGCACCGAATTCCAGTTCCTCGTTTCTGAAACCCTGCCGCGCCTGGAAGATCAGATCGCGCTTTACCGCCGGGTGCTCGACCGGGCAGGGGGGCGGCCCGTCATTTTCCGCACGCTGGACCTTGGTGGCGACAAGGTGCTGCCGATCCTCAACCAGCTGCGCGAGGAAAACCCTGCGCTCGGCTGGCGCTCGATCCGCTTTGCGCTCGATCACAAGGGCCTCTTCCGCCGCCAGCTGCGCGCGCTTGTCCGCGCGGCGGAGCAGGGGCCGCTGACGGTGATGTTCCCTATGGTCACCACGCCGGAAGAGTTTCGCGAGGCGCGCGCCCTGCTTGAGGAAGAGGTGGCCTGGACGCTGAAACGGACTGGCCAGAAACCGTCGAAGCTGGAAATCGGGGTGATGCTGGAAACGCCCGCGCTGGCCTTCGCGCTGCCAGATCTGGCCGGAGAGGTCGATTTCTTGTCGGTCGGCACCAACGACCTGCTGCAGTTCTTCTTTGCGGCCGACCGGATGACGCCCTCTGTGTCAGACCGGTACGCCCTGATCAGCCCTTCGGCGCTGCGCTTCCTGCGGATGGTGGCCGATACGTGCAAAACGGCAGGAATCCGCCTGTCGGTGTGCGGCGAGGCGACAGCCACGCCGCTGGCGGCCTTCTGTTTTGCCGCCTTCGGATACACCAGCCTGTCAATGTCGGCCTCCTCCATTGGCCCGGTCAAACAGGCCCTGCGGTCCATTGATCTGGCAGGGTTCCGGCAGGGGCTGGATCAGGCACTCGACAAACCAAACGATGCGTTCCGTAACCAAGTGTTAAGGATAGCACTGGACCATGGGGCAGATATACCGGACGCTTGAAGCCGGTTATGACGGGATGATGGCGGATTTTTCTTGGCCTGGACCGTTTTTTGCCAAAATTGACACCCATATGGCAGCGGTCGAAGAGACTGGTAGAATATGGCACACATCATGACGCCTGAACCGGTAGAGGACGGACAGAAGTCCGAAACATCTGTGGCTGAAAACGGAACGGACCGTTCGAATGTTACGCCCATCTCGCCGCGCGCCGCGCGGGAGCTGGAAGTGCGTGAGGGCCGTGTCCGCGCCGAAGAGATTTTCCGCACCGCCGAATATGAAGGCGAAGCCCTTCGCATGGGGCAGGTGCTGCGCCGCGTCCGCGAAGCGCTCGGCTTTCAGCTGACCGACATCGCCAAGGAAACCCGAATCCGCGAGAATTTCCTGATGGGCATTGAGCGGATGGAAGTGCAATCCATCGCGCCGGGCTATCTGAAAGCCTATCTGCTGACCTATGCGCGCTATCTGGGCCTGCCGGAGCAGGAAGTGGTGCAGCGCTACACCCGTGAATGCGGCGGGCTGGATGAGGTGAAAACCGCTGCGCCGGTGCCCAAGCTTGGCCAGATCCAGAAACAACGCACCAAATGGCCGCTGATCGTGGCGGGCGCCGCCATGCTGGCGGCTGTGATCGCCGCAGGCGTGACCGCCATGGTGATGATGAACAACGCGCCTGAAGAGCCCCTGAGCGAGGCGCCCGTCGCCGTTTCAGGCGCGCGCGACAGCCTGTTTGACAATGTGCGCACCGAAACGCGGGCCGCGGTCGATCTGCCGCTGGAAATTGTGGCCGTGCGCCAGGGCTGGCTGGAAGTGCGCGGCGCTGATGGCACGATCTTCCTGAGCCGGACCCTCGCCGAGGGCGAAACCTTCTTCCCGCGCCTGAACGCCGGGTGGACCGTGTCGGCTCGTAATGGCGGCGATTTTGAGTGGCGCGTCGGCGATGTCGTGGTGGGAACTGTTGGGCCGGAAGGCGCTCAGGTTTTCTCGCTTTCGGTCGATGAACAACTGCCCCGCGCCATGGAAGCGCTGGCCGCGCCCGCCGCAGCGGCCACCAAAGAGGGTGGCGCGGTGACACCGTGAGGCCTTTACGGGGCGGCTTCCAAGCGCCACATCTGGCATGACTTCATCTCCGGATGAGCCCCAGCCCGTGCGAGACGCCCCATGAGCCACAATCCGATCCGCCCCTGGCGTAACATCGAGCGCCGCAAATCCCGTCAGGTAAGGGTAGGGAATGTGCTGGTAGGCGGAGACGCGCCGATTGCCGTCCAGACGATGACCAACACGCCGACCGAGGACGC
>NZ_NCJT01000355.1 GCF_002282565.1 Hyphomonas sp. 34-62-18 | reverse complement strand
GCCGGGCGCGGGATCAACGACGTTCCGATTGTCACGCTGACGCTATCGCCGGATGCGGCGACGGGCGATGTCTGGAACGACACGGCGCTGCGGATGCTGGCAGACGAGCTGCGCAATGAACTGATGAAGGTCAAGGATGTCGGCATTACCGATGTGATTGGCGGGCGTCCGCTGGAGCTGCGGGTGGAGCCGGATATCCAGGCCCTCTCGGCGCAGGGAGTTTCGCTGCAGACGCTGGTGCAAAGCGTGCAGAATGCTGCCGCCGCCCTGCCCTCCGGCCGGGCGCATCAGGATGGCAACTCCCTGATCGTGCAGGCGGGTGACCGCATCAATGCCGTACACGAACTGGAGCGGCTGCAGATACGGGGCGCGGGCGGGCGCGTCGTTTATCTGAGCGATGTGGCCAATGTGAAGGTTACTGGCGCTGAAACCGACGCGCGCGTATGGACCATGGTGCATGGCGAGGACGGAAGCTTCAGCGCCGCGCCGGCGGTGACCGTATCGCTGGCCAAGCGGCCGGGGGCCAACGCCGTGGTCGTTTCGGAAGCGATCCTCCACCGGGTGGACGCGCTGAAGGGCAATCTGATCCCGGAAGGCATTCATGTTGAGGTGACGCGCGACTATGGCGAAACGGCAAACCACAAGGCCAACGAGCTTTTGTTCCACCTTGCCCTGGCAACCGTATCCATTGTCGTTCTGATCGCCTTCAGCATCGGATGGCGGGAAGCGCTGGTGACCCTGATTGTCATTCCGACGACCATCCTGCTAACCCTCTTCGCCTCGCTGATGATGGGCTACACCATCAACCGGGTGAGCCTGTTTGCGCTGATCTTCTCCATCGGCATCCTGGTGGATGATGCCATCGTGATCATCGAGAATATTGCCCGCCATTGGGCCATGAAAGATGGACGCACCCGCATTCAGGCGGCCATCGAAGCGGTGTCAGAGGTTGGCAACCCCACCATCATTGCAACGCTGACGGTGATTGCTGCACTTTTGCCCATGATGTTCGTATCCGGACTGATGGGACCCTATATGGCGCCCATCCCGGCGAATGCCTCAGCCGCCATGCTTTTCTCCTTCTTCGTGGCCGTAGGGATTGCGCCCTGGCTGATGATGAAGATTGCCGGCAAGGCGCCGCTGCATGGCGCGCATGATGGCGTCCACAGCGAGACGCGCCTCAGCCGGTTTTATGGACGGGTGGCCGCGCCGATTGTGGCGTCGAAACGCAATGCCTGGATTTTCCTCGGCATAGTCGGCGTAGCGACGCTGCTGTCGCTGACCCTGTTTGCGACAAAGGCCGTGCCAGTGAAGCTGCTGCCGTTTGATAACAAGTCCGAGATACAGGTGATCGTGGACCTGCCTGAGGGCGCAGCATTGGAGGATACCGAGCGTGCCCTCTTTGCGCTGGCTGATGCCATAGGCCCAGTCGAAGAGATCACGACGATCCAGGCGTATGCGGGAACAGCCGCGCCGTTCAATTTCAACGGTCTGGTGCGCCACTATTTCCTGCGCGCAAGCCCGGAACTCGGCGACCTGCAGGTGAACCTTTCGGCGAAGGAACACCGCAAACGGGCGAGCCATGATATTGCGCTTGACCTGCGGGAGCGGTTGCTGGCCGTGCCCCTGCCAGAGGGAGCAAAGGTGAAGGTGGTGGAGGTGCCGCCCGGCCCACCGGTGATCTCTACCCTGATGGCTGAAATTTATGGCCCGACGCCAGAGGCGCGCCGCGAGACGGCCGCGATTATTGAGCGGTTCTTCGAGGAAACCGATTTCATCGTGGATGTGGACAATTCCATGGGTGACCGGGCCCCGCGGCTGACCTTCGGGATTGATGAGCCCGCCGCGGCCGATGCTGGCGTTCTGCAGCAGGATATTCTGGACGCCATCGGTATGGCGTTTGGCGGACAGACTGTGGGCGTGAGCCCGCGCGGCGAAGGCCGTGACCCGCTGAACATCCGTGTCTATCTCCCCCGGTCTCAGCGCAGCTGGACCCAGGAGATGGCCGCCATTCCCGTGCCTCGCCGGCTTGCCGGGACCGATGCCGTCCCCATCGAACTCGGCGAACTGGTGGAGGTGCGGGAAGA
>NZ_NCJT01000095.1 GCF_002282565.1 Hyphomonas sp. 34-62-18 | reverse complement strand
GAGCGTTTCCAAGGATGCCCCTTGAAACGCTTCTTTTCAGGCCTAACTTATACTCAAATCGAGCATAAATAGCTCGGTTGGTTGAAGGAGGTTCCTCATGGCGCGTCTGATTGACTCCGGTCCCGGCTGCCCCACCCCCACCCCGCTGCGCGGCAAATCTGCCGCCGAAGCGCGCGGTCTTGCCTATGACGACGCCGTGAAGGCGGAGACCGATCCGCTTTACCCGCTGGTGCAGGATTTCGTGACGCCGATGGAATGGCCCGCGATCGCCCCGCTGGTGGCCGGCATCAACCGGCTGAAGCGCGAGAAGAATGCGGTGATCCTCGCCCATAATTACATGACGCCGGACATCTTCCGCCTGGTGGGCGATTTCCGGGGCGACAGCCTGCAGCTGGCGCGGGAAGCGGCGAAAGTTGAGCAGAAGGTGATCGTGCAGGCCGGCGTGCATTTCATGGCCGAGACCTCGAAAATCCTCGCGCCGGAAAAGACGGTGCTGATCCCGTCGCTGGAGGCAGGCTGCTCTCTGGCAAGCTCGATCACAGGCGCCGATGTGCGCCTGATCAAGGAGAAGTATCCCGACTATCCGATCGTCACCTATGTGAACTGCACCGCCGAGGTGAAGGCTGAATGCCACATCACCTGCACCAGTTCCAACGCCGCGCAGGTGGTCGAAGCCATCGCCAAGGAATGGAATTCGGACACGGTGATCCTGGTGCCGGACCAGTACTTGGCGAAGAATGTGGCCGCGCAGACGGGCATCCGCATCCTTACCTGGCCGGGCGCATGCGAGGTGCACGAGCAGTTCTCGGCAGAGGATGTGAAGCAGCTGCGCGAGGCCCATCCGGGCGTCATCGTTCTGGCCCACCCGGAATGTCCGCCTGATGTGCTGGAGGCGGCCGATTATGCCGGATCGACCTCGGCGCTGGCGAACTATGTTTCGGAGAAGCGGCCCAGCAAGGTTGTCCTGCTCACTGAATGCTCGATGAGCGACAATGTGGCGGCGGAAAACCCCGGCGTGAACTTCATCCGCCCGTGCAATCTCTGCCCGCACATGAAGCGCATCACGCTGGAAAACATCTATGACTGCCTGCTGACGGGCGTGCATGAGGTCACCATTCCGGAAGACGTGCGGGTGCGCGCGAAACAGGCGCTGGACGCAATGCTGGCCCTGCCGAAGATGGAGCGGCCGCTCGATTTCGTGACCGGCCTGAAGCCGATGGAACTCGAACTCGTCGTCTAGTGCGCAAACCGGCTTGCCAGAGGCAGGCCGGAGGGATGAAGTCAGCAGGGCGTGTTCAGGAGGGATGTTCATGCGGAAGTTTGGAAGAGGCGCCCTGGCGGCGCTGGCTCTGGCAGGCTTGCTGGCTGGTCCGCTCACCGGCCCGGCCTTTGCCAATTCCGGCAAGGAAAAGGACCCCTCGGATGTTCTGGGGAGCTGGAGCTTCCAGACGAGCCCTTATCGCAGCGGCCAGTGCGTCATGAGCGGCACGATGCGGCTGTCGCCGCATCCTGATGAAGGGCTGTATGAGTGCGAGCTGACCGCTGTTGAGATGTGCTCCATGTGGGGCCGCTCTGTCGTGCGCCAGTCCTGCGAAGCGCGCCGGTTTGGCGACCAGGTGTCGATCCGCTCTACCATCGAGGAGATGCTGGAAAGCAAGGCGGAAGGCCTGCTCTATGTTCCGGATAATTTCACGCTGACGATCCAGTCGCACGAACGGATGTTCGGCGCCCTCGTCTCCGCTGTCACAGCGCCGGTGGAATTCCGCCGCGCGAATGACGGCATTTCCTGATCGGATAGAACCATGTTTGCAGGGGCAGATGACCGCCTCCAGGCCGGCGCGGGGGCGGCGACGGATGTGCTGATCGTCGGGGCGGGCCTGGCGGGCCTGTTCCTGGCGCTGAAGCTGGCGCCCCGGCCCTGCGTGGTCGTGTCGCCCGCGCCGCTGGGTCAGGCATCGTCTTCCGCCTGGGCGCAGGGCGGGCTGGCCGCCGCGCTCCACCCGCTCGACAGCCCGGCGCAGCATGCCGCTGATACAGTCGCCGCCGGGGCGGGCCTCGTAGACCCTGTGATTGCGCGGCTGATTGCCGAGGATGGCCCGGCGCGCGTGCGCGATCTGGTGGCGCTCGGCGTGCCGTTTGACCGCACACCCGACGGGCAGCTGGCCCTGTCGCTGGAGGCGGCCCATTCCCATCCGCGCGTGGCCCGAGTTTCCGGAGACCTGGCCGGCAAGGCGATCATGGACGCGCTGGTGGCGGCGGTCGCCGCGGCCGCGCATATCGAGCTGATCGAAGGGGCACGGGCCGAAGCCCTGCTGCAGGACGTTCACGGACGGGTGGGCGGGGTTATCCTGCGCGGCGCCAATGGGCGGCCCTTTGTGAAGACGGCGCGGGAGACTGTTCTGTGCACGGGTGGTTCGGGCGGGCTTTACCGCGTGACGACCAACCCCAAGGAAGCCCAGGGCGAAGCCATCGCGATGGCGCATGTGGCCGGCGCTGTGCTGGCCGACCTTGAGTTTGTGCAATTCCACCCGACCGGCATCGACATCGGCCGCGACCCGGCGCCGCTCGCGACCGAGGCGCTGCGCGGCGAGGGCGCGACGCTGCACAATACCGACGGGCGGGCCTTCATGGCCGATTATCATCCGCTGGCAGAGCTTGCCCCGCGCGACGAAGTGGCCCGCGCCATTCATGCCGAGCGGGCAGCCGGGCGCGGGGCGTTCCTCAACTGTATCAAGGCCGTGGGCGAAGACTTCCCACATCATTTCCCCACCGTTTTTGCCGCCTGCATGAGCGCGAACATCGACCCGCGGCGTGACATGATCCCGGTGGCACCGGCGGCGCATTATCATATGGGCGGGATTGTTTCCGATCTCTGGGGCCGCGCCACGCTGGACGGCCTTTCCGTATGCGGAGAGTGTTCGTCGACCGGGGCGCATGGCGCCAACCGGCTGGCCTCGAACTCGCTGCTGGAAGCAGTGGTGTTTGCCGAGCGCATTGCCCGGCGCCTGCGCGAGGCAGACCTTTCCGAAGCGCGCGCGAGCAGCGGCCGGGTGACCCCGCGCCTCACCGGGCCGGATATGCTGGCCCTGCGGGAAGCGATGTCGCGCCATTGCGGCGTGGTGCGCGAGGCAGGCGGGCTGACTGAGCTGCTGGACCTTATCGAGCGGCTGGAGGCGGGCTGCCCCGGCGCGCCTCAGTTGACGGCCGCGCGCCTGATCGCGAGCGGAGCCCTCGCCCGCACCGAAAGCCGGGGCGGGCACTTCCGCACCGACTTCCCCGAAACCGGCGCGCCCGAGCGCCAGTTTGTCTTTCATATTAGCCGCGAGGCGATGACCGTATGACTTCCTATATTCCTCCGCTTTCCCCGATCATCCTTGATCCGATTGTGCGCCTGGCGCTCGCCGAAGATCTGGGGCGAGCCGGTGACCTGACGACCGACGCAACCATTCCGCCAGAGACGCGGCTGTCGGTGGTGATTGCCGCGCGAAAGCAAGGCGTGATTGCCGGACTGGACGCGGCCGCCTACGCCGCGCAGCTGGTGGACCCTGAGCTGAAGCTGCAGATCGAGAAGCCGGATGGCAGCAAGCTGAACCCCGGTGATGTGGTGGCGCGGCTTTCAGGCTCTGCGCGCTCCATCCTGATCGCCGAACGCACGATGCTGAACTTCCTGGGCCGGCTGTCTGGTGTTGCCAGTCTGACGCGGCAATATGTGAACACGGTGGCTCATACTCAGGCGAAAGTGGTCTGCACGCGGAAGACAACGCCGGGGCACCGGGCGCTGGAGAAGCGTGCCGTGCGCTGTGGCGGGGGCACCTCTCACCGCTATGGCCTCGATGACGCGATCCTGATCAAGGACAATCACATTGCCGCCTGCGGTGGCTCGATCGCCGCAACGCTGGAGCGGGCGAAAGCCTATGCCGGGCATCTGCGGATGATCGAGGTCGAGGTCGACACCCTCGCCCAGTTGGAAGAGGCGCTGAAGCATGGGCCACACGCCATCCTGCTGGACAATATGAGCCTGGATGAGCTGCGCGAGGCGGTGGCGATGACGGCGGGGCGCGTGGCACTGGAGGCTTCCGGTGGGGTAACCCTGGAGACCGTGGGCGCGATTGCCGAGACGGGCGTCAACTTTATTTCGTCCGGCGCGCTGACACATTCGGCGCCCAATCTTGACCTTGGCCTCGATGTGGTCTGACAGTCTTCGCCGGAGACGCTGGCACGGCCAGTGACAAAAAAGGCGAGGAAACATGGCAGGCGCAAACGGCCGCAAGGCAATCTTCATCACGGGCGCAGCGTCCGGCATCGGCGCGGAAACAGCGCGGCACTTTGCACGCAAGGGCTGGTTCTGCGGGCTCTACGACATCAACGAAATGGGCCTAAAGGCGGTCGCCGGGGAAATCGGCGCGGAGAATTGCCATGTGGGCAAACTGGATGTGACCAAGCGCGCCGACTGGGCTGCCGCGATGGAAGGCTTCAGCGCGGCCACCGGCGGCAAGATGGATGTGCTGTTCAACAATGCCGGGATTGGCCGCCATGGCTGGTTTGAGGAAATCCCGCCCGAAGAAGCCGATCTTGTGATCGACATCAATGTGAAGGGCGTGGTGAACGGCGTGTATGCCGCCCTGCCCCTGCTGAAGGCAACGCCGGGCGCGCGGATCGTCAACACGGCCTCTTCGGCCGGCATCGTCGGGGCGCCGCAGCTTTCGGTTTATTCGGCGTCCAAATGGGCCGTCCGTGGGCTGACCGAAGCGCTGGACGCGGAGTTCCGCGACCTGGGCATCCGCGTGACGACCCTGATGCCCTGGTTTGTGGACACGCCCATCCTCGACATCGGCAAAACCGAAGGCTCAAATGAAAAAATGTCGGACCAGATGAAGGCCAATGGCGCGAAGGTTTACCCGGTCTCCATGGCGGCGGAGAAGGTGTGGGACGCCGTTCACGGCGAGGACATCTATTACATGGTGGGCAAGGAGGCCGACCGCGCGCGCTTCATGACGCGCTGGCTGCCCGGCATGGTGCGCAAGGCCATCCGGAAGAATGTTCCGGCGCGGGACTAGGCGCGGAGCCTGGCTCAAAAGAAACAAAAAGGCCGCTGATGCGTTTCATCAGCGGCCTTTTTAATTTTTGTATGGCGGGGCCGCGTCAGTTGGCGGCGGCGCGGGCGGCCTCAAGCTGGCGGGCGAGATAGTCGTCGATGACCACAGGCTCTGGCACAGCAGCGGTTTCGGCCTGGACTGGCGCCGCTTCAATCGGGGCATCGGCCTTCACGGTTTTCACCGTCTGGACCGACATCAGGCGCGGCGCAGGCGCCGAGACCGTGCGGGTGGAGGTGGTGACGCCGGCGGGGGCAACCGTCGGCGTGATGGTGTAGTAGCCATCGTCCGCCGCTGTTGACGCATCAGCGAAGAGCAGACCTTCGTCGAGGGCGGCCATATCGGCTTCCTTCGTGGCGTCGAGCTCTGCCAGGCGCAGTTCGGTCTGGCGCTTGCGGGCCTCGAAGTTGCGCTCAACGCTCGCCCATTCGGCGCCGCGCGGGAAGCGGTAGAAGATGTGCAGGCCAACCTGCTTGGTCTTGATCAGGCCGGCATTCCAGACCGGATCAACATAGGTGGCGTGATAATGGGTGGCCCCGCCCGTGCGATCCTCATTGAGGCCCATCAGGACATGGGCGGCAATGCGCTGGGCACGCTCCCAGGCTTCACCGGCGGGCTTGTTGCGGTCCATCGACCCGTCGCAGGTGAAGGTGAACTGGCAGCCGGTGGTGCGGGTAGCGCCCTGGAAGACAACGCCGCAGACGCTGTCAGGATAGCGATGGTCGCGCACGCGGTTGGCGATGACTTCGGCCACCGCCATCTGGCCGTTGATCGGCTCCCAGGCGGATTCGTAATAAACCGCCTGCGCCATGCACATCAGCTCGGCATCGATGGTCTCGGCGCGCTGGATCTGTTCGGGGCGGAAGGACGCAAGGGACGCCAGCGCGGCGCCATCGCGGTCACGCATGGCATAGCGGCTCATCGAGGAGTCGATATCGCGCTTCAGGGTGTATTCGACGGTGCGCAGCCAGGGCGAGTCCATCAGGGACGGCGTGTGGCTGGCGGTGCGGACGGCCAGGCCGCCATCTTCATAAAGGGCGAGCCGCTCAGCCTCGGCGCGGAATTCCGCGTCGGCGCGCAGGCCTGCCTGTTGTTCTGAAATTGCGGGCAGAGATACGGACGCGGTTACCGCGACAACGGCAACCATGCCGCCGCGGATGAACACATCACGCTGTTCCTGGTCAGTCATTCCGAGCCACCACCGTGTGAGCTTTTCACGCAGCCCATTAACCCGGAATACACTCGCCCGGCCTGGTTTAAGAAACCTTAACATCACCGCTCCTCTTTATCTCCGGCCGGCAATTATTGCTTTGCCTGATGCCCCGGAGTGTCCGAGATTTATTCGTTTCTATGAGGCCGAAAGTGCCCGGCCAGACCCCTGAGGGATTGGAGGGATTTGGCCCACCCGCAACTATCTAGCAATATTTCAGCCAGAATCCTGAGTGACAATTCAGAAAGCCTTGGAACCGAACCGAATCCCGGGATTCGCGCAGCGCGCGAAGAAATCGGTATAATTATCTGAAAAATAAAAGAAAAACGGAGCCGCAAGCGACTCCGTTCCCTGTGAATGAAATGTCAAGTTGTTGCACAAATGCAACGTTCAAGCGGCTCGAACTTTTGGCCCGAACCGGCCTGAAACACTATTTTCTGGCGCCCCGGATGGCCGCCTGTGCCGCCGCGAGACGGGCAATCGGCACCCGGTAAGGCGAGCAGGAAACGTAATCGAGCCCAGTCCGGTGGCAGAATTCGACCGAAGCGGGGTCTCCGCCGTGTTCACCGCAGATTCCGAGCTTGATACCGGCCCGTGTCTTGCGCCCGCGCTCAGCCGCGATCTTAACGAGTTCGCCGACGCCTTCCTGGTCAAGGGTGACGAACGGGTCTTTCTCGTAGATGCCTTTTTCCGAATAGGCCGGCAGGAATTTGCCGGCGTCATCGCGGGAAATGCCGAGCGTGGTCTGGGTAAGATCGTTGGTGCCAAAGGAGAAGAATTCGGCAGCCTGAGCGATTTCCCCTGCCGCGAGAGCGGCGCGCGGCAGCTCGATCATCGTGCCGACCATATAGTCGAGGGTGACACCGGTTTCGGCGAACACCTTCTTGGCCGTCTCGTCGACCAGCTTTTTCAGGATGTCGAGTTCGCGGTGGGTGGCCACCAGCGGGATCATGACTTCCGGAACCGGTTTCAGCTTGCCTTCCTTCGAGACATTGACGGCGGCCTCGAAAATGGCGCGGGCCTGCATCTCGTAGATTTCAGGATAGGTGATGCCAAGGCGGCAGCCGCGATGGCCGAGCATCGGGTTGGACTCGTGCAGGTCAGCCGCGCGGCGGCGAAGTTCTTCGGCGCTGAGGCCCGAGGCCTTGGCCACACCGGCAATGTCTTCATCGGTGTGCGGCAGGAATTCGTGCAGCGGCGGATCGAGCAGGCGGATGGTTGCCGGGCGCTCGCCCAGGATGCGGAAGATTTCCTCAAAGTCTGACCGCTGCATCGGCAGCAGCTTGGCAAGCGCCTCGCGGCGGCCGGCCTCGTCATTGGAGAGGATCATCGTGCGCACTGCCGGGATACGCTCTTCCTCGAAGAACATATGCTCGGTGCGGCAGAGGCCGACGCCTTCGGCGCCGAATTCGACAGCGGTGCGCGTATCGAGCGGGGTCTCGGCGTTGGCGCGAACCTTCAGCTTGCGGCGCTTGTCGGCCCAGCCCATCAGCTCGCCGAAATCCCCCGAGAGGTCCGGATTGATCAGCTCGACGGCGCCGGCGATGACACGGCCATTGACGCCGTCCACCGTGATCATGTCGCCCTTCTTGAAGGTGCGGCCACGGGCGGTGAATTCGCCCTTGGCAGTGTCGATGCGCAGGTCGGAGGCGCCGCAGACGCAGGGGCGGCCCATGCCGCGCGCCACAACGGCGGCGTGGCTGGTCATGCCGCCGCGCGCGGTGACGATGGCGCGGGCTGCGTGCATGCCCTTGATGTCATCCGGGCTCGTCTCGACACGGACGAGGATCACGTCCTCGCCCTTGGCGGCCATATGGAAGGCTTCCTCTGAATCGAACACGACCTTGCCAACAGCGGCGCCGGGGCTGGCGGGCAGGCCCTTGAAGGCCACGTCATAGTTCGGCTTGCCGGCTTTCTTGTTCTCGTCATCGCTGGGGATGCGCGGGTGCAGCAGTTGATCCAGCGCGGCCGGATCAATGCGCAGCAGCGCTTCATCTTCCGTGATCAGGCCTTCGCGGACCATGTCGACAGCGATCTTGACGGCGGCAGCAGCGGTGCGCTTGCCGTTGCGGGTCTGCAGCATGTAGAGCGTGCCGTCTTCGACGGTGAACTCGATATCCTGCATGTCCTTGTAGTGACGCTCCAGCGTGTCGGCGACGTCGATCAGCTGTTTGTAGACTTCCGGCATCGCCTCTTCGAGCGGGGCATCGGACGAGCCGAGCGTGTTGGCGCGCTCGCGCGAGATCGGCGCGGGCGTGCGGATGCCAGCGACAACGTCTTCACCCTGAGCATTGATCAGGTATTCGCCATAGAAGATGGGCGAACCGTTCGACGGGTCGCGCGTGAAGGCAACGCCGGTGGCTGAGGTGTCGCCCAGGTTTCCGAACACCATGGACTGGACGTTGACGGCCGTGCCCCAGCTTTCGGGAATGTCGTTCAGCTACCATGGACTGGACGTTGACGGCCGTGCCCCAGCTTTCGGGAATGTCGTTCAGCTTGCGATAGATGATCGCGCGATCGGACATCCAGGAATTGAAGACGGCAGAAATGGCGCCCCAGAGCTGTTCGCGCGGATCTTCCGGGAACGGGCGGCCGAGCTCTTTCTGCACGGCGTCCTTGTAGCGGACGATGACTTCTTTCCAGTTGGCCGCCGTCAGGTCCGTATCGAGATCAAGGCCTTCGCGCTCTTTATAGTCGTCGAGGATGTGTTCGAACTCGTCATGGCCCATGCCGAGCACGACGTTGGAATACATCTGGATGAAGCGGCGATAGCTGTCATAGGCAAAGCGGTCTCCTGCCTTGCCGGCGAGACCGGCGGCGACTTCCTCATTGAGGCCGAGGTTCAGCACCGTGTCCATCATGCCCGGCATCGAGGCGCGCGCGCCCGAGCGGACGGAGACAAGCAACGGGTTGGCCGGATCGCCGAAACCCTTGCCGGTCTTGGCTTCAAGGTCTGCCAGGGCGGCGGCGACCTGGGCCTCCAGCGTGGCGGGATAGACGCGGGCGTTCTCGTAATAAGCGACGCAAACAGCCGTTGAAATCGTGAACCCCGGCGGGACAGGCAGGCCGAGCTTTGCCATTTCGGCAAGGTTGGCCCCTTTGCCCCCGAGCAGGTTGCGCATCGAGGCATCGCCATCGGAGGTTCCGCCCCCGAAAGCGTAAACCCATGTTTCGTCAGCGTTTTTTACTGCGGCGTTGCTCATACGAAGCGTTCCCCGTGTTCAGCTTTGATCTTCCGGCCCCCAAGGCTGGGGGCCAGCTTGCAAGTCCTATGCTGCATGCGCGAGACAAATGCCAGTCACGCAATGGTCACGCGAAGGTTTGACGCAAGGTGACAAGGTTGCCCTGGGCGCCTCAACCCTCGATTTTCGAGAAATCGGCCACCTTGTGGAGCGCGCCGCGCACCGCCAGCAGCAGGGCGAGACGGTTTTCCCGCACTTTTGCGTCCGAATCGTTGACCATCACGGCCTCGAAGAAGGCGTCCACCGGGCCGCGCAGGCCGGAGAGCACGCCCATCGCGCCGGCAAAGTCCTCCGCCTTGAGGGGCGCGTGGAGCGCGGCTTCGGCCTCCCCCAGCGCTTTCCAGAGCGCCTGTTCTTCGGCGGGGCCCTTGGCGATGAGCGCGGGATCAACCGTCAGTCCTTCAGGCAGCGCGCCCTTCTTCTCCTCGGCTTTGAGGATGTTGGCCGCACGGCGATAGCCCGCCAGCAGGGTTGCCCCGTCCTCGGTGGCGAGGAAGGCGGCGAGCGCCTCGACGCGCTTGACGATGAGGACGAGGTCATCCTCGCCGAGCGCGAAGACGGCGTCGATGAGGTCGTGGCGCTTACCCTGGTCACGGAGGACTTGCTTGAGGCGGTCGGCGAAGAAGGAGAGGAGGTCTTTGACTGTCTCCCAAGCATACTGACCTGAGTGCGCCATGAACTTTGCCGCAGCGTTTTTACCCAGCCGGGCTTCGTAGACTTCCTCAAACTTTTCGATGAACCCGTACTCTGCCGCGATCTGACCAAGCACGGCAAGTTGTTGTTCCTCTCTCCGCCGATACGATCCACCCAATACACGCCCGATTGTCCTAGGCGTGGTTTGTATGAGCCGTATACGCAATTTATTTTCCAGTATGACCCGCACCACACCCAACGCCGCGCGCCGCAGCGCGAATGGATCTTTCGATCCCGTTGGCTTCTCATCAATCGCCCAGAAGCCGACGAGGGTGTCGAGCTTGTCGGCGAGGGCGACGGCGATGGAGACGGGCTCGGTGGGGACAGAGTCGCTTGGGCCCTGAGGTTTGTAATGGTCGCGGATGGCGTCGGCGACGCGGGCGTCTTCGCCGGCGGCGAGGGCGTAGTAGCGGCCCATCACGCCCTGAAGTTCCGGGAACTCGCCGACCATTTCGGAGACGAGGTCTGCCTTCGCGAGGCGCGCGGCGCGTTCCGCCAGGTCTGGGTCTGCGCCGACTTTCGGGGCGAGTTCGCGGGCGAGCGCGGCGACGCGTTCCACCTTGTCGCCCAGGCTGCCAAGCTCTTCCTTGAAGGCGATAGTCTTCAACTTTTCGCTCATCATCTCCAGCGGCGTGGCCTTGTCCTTCTCCCAGAAGAAGCGGGCGTCTGACAGGCGGGCCGAGAGGACGCGGGCATTGCCTTCGGCGATCTTCTTACCGCCATCGCTGGCGGAAATGTTGGCGACAACGATGAAGTTTGGCGCGAGCTTGCCGGTCTTCTTCGAATTGGCCGCAAAGTATTTCTGGTGCGTGCGCATGGAAAGCGTGATGACTTCGGGCGGCAGGTCCAGGAAGGCCGGATCCATCTGTCCAAGGACGACCACGGGCCATTCGGCAAGGCCGGTGACTTCTTCCAGAAGCCCCTTGTCTTCGATCCAGTCGAGCCCGGCTTCCGCGCAGACCTTGGCGATGCCGTCGAGGATCATTTGGCGGCGATCATCGCGGGAGAGGATGACATTCCCCTTCCCTTCCAGCTGCGCCTTGTAGTCTTGCCAGCCAGTGACCGTGTACGGACCACGTCCATGCACACGGTGGCCTTCGGTGGTGTTGCCGCTGGCGACGCCGCCGACTTCAAAGGGTACGACCGCGCCATCGAGCACACAGACGATGCCTTGCAGCGGGCGCACCCAGCGCATGTCTCCGGTGCCCCAGCGCATGGATTTGGGCCAATGGAATTCGCGGATGATGGCGGGCACAGCCTCGGCGATCACGTCTTTCGCGTCCCGGCCCGGAACGGTGGAATAGGCAACGTAGAAGTCGCCTTTCTTGGGGTCGGAGACGATTTCCGCTTCGCTGATGTCTTTCAGCCCTGCCCCGCGCAGGAAGCCGGCGATGGCCTGTTCCGGCGCGCCGACCTTGGGGCCCTTCTTCTCTTCGCGCACATCGGCCGAGCGCGCGTCCAGCCCCTCGACCACGGCCGTCAGGCGGCGCGGGCCGGAGACGGCAAAGGCATTCTTCCAGCCAAGGCCAGCCTCTTTCAGCTTTGCCGTGAGCGCGGCCAGAAGGTCAGCCTCCGCCTTCGCCTGCATGCGCGCGGGGATTTCTTCGGAGAAGAGTTCGATCAGGAGTTCGGACATGGGTTCTCTCAGCTCCGCGCTTCTTCTTGCTCAGCCCACTGAGCAGCGGCGCCTCGAGCGAGGTCTCGCACGCGGGCGATATAAGCCTGGCGCTCTGTGGGGCTGATGGCGCCGCGGGCGTCAATCAGGTTGAAGGTGTGGGAGGCTTTCAGGGCATAGTCATAGGCGGGCAGCGGTTTGCCGGCCCCGCGCAGGGCGACCGACTGGCTTTCGCAATCGGCAAACCAGCGCTTCAGCATCTCGACATCGGAATGCTCGAAATTGAAGGCCGATTGCTGGCGCTCGTTTTCGAGGAAAACATCGCCATAGGTGAGCGGAACTTCCGAGGCCGGATCATTGAAGGGCAGGTCGTAGACATTATCGACGCCGAAGACATACATGGCGAGGCGTTCGAGGCCGTATGTCAGCTCGCCGGAGACGGGGAACACGTCGAGGCCGCCGACCTGCTGGAAATAGGTATACTGGCTGACTTCCATCCCGTCGCACCAGACTTCCCAGCCAAGGCCCCAGGCGCCAACAGTCGGGTTTTCCCAGTCGTCTTCCACGAAGCGGATGTCATGGACCGTGGGGTCAATGCCGATACGGTAGAGGCTCTCAAGGTAGAGATCCTGAAGGTTTGCCGGGTTGGGCTTCAGGATGACCTGATACTGGTAGTAATGGCCGAGGCGGTTCGGGTTTTCGCCATAGCGGCCATCCTTGGGGCGGCGGCTGGGCTGGACATAGGCGGCGCGCCAGTTCTTGGGACCAAGGGCGCGCAGAACTGTGGCCGGGTGCAGCGTGCCGGCGCCGACTTCCATGTCATAAGGCTGAAGGATCGCGCAGCCTTGGGCGCCCCAGTAATTCTGGAGTGTAAGGATCAGATCCTGAAAGGATTTTGGTTTGGCGTGGGCCTTGGGCGGGGACATGGGCTGCTTCCGGTAGGATACTTCCCTGCGGGACTAGCGCTGACCGGAGAAGTTCGCAACCGGGCCAGCAGCGCTTACCACCAGCCCTTCTTCTTTTTGCCGTCGTTGAAGTCTCGCGTGCCGAAGGCGCCGTAGATGGCAATGAAGAGGCCGAGCGCGAGGCTGGCGATGAAGAGAAGGGTGAACATGGGCGTTTGCCCCCCGGATGTCAGACTACCGTAAGGTTCAACATGGCCCCTTTTCTGGGGGGATCAAGCGAAAAGCGGTGTCACCAGACGAGCGGCTGCCCTTTGACGACAGCTTCTGCGGCGGGGGTGCGGGCGCTGCCGTCATCGGTATGGGTGATCAGTGGCGGCAGGAGGGTGAGCGGGCCCCGCTTCAGGCCCTTGCGGCC
>NZ_NCJT01000354.1 GCF_002282565.1 Hyphomonas sp. 34-62-18 | reverse complement strand
CCTCAAACACCGCGCCGGACAGCCAGACTTTGACGATGACTATCTCTGGTTCGGCAACCGCCTGCGCGACACACACGATCTTTTCCACGTGCTGAGCGGCTATAATCGTGATGCCTTGGGCGAAGCGTCCCTGCTGGCCTTTACCTACAGCCAGAACCCCGGCAAGGGCGTGCTTTTCATTGCCTTTATGGGCTGCCGGACGATTGCGAAAAACGCGCCGAAGGGCGCGCGAATCATGGATTGCTTCTGGGAGGGCAAGCGCAACGGCGCCGCCGCCCAGAAAATCATGCGCCAGGATATCGTTGCTCTCATGAAAGAACCGCTCGGCGGGGCCCGCGCGCGTCTCGGCATCAAGACGCCGGTGGCCTACCACCGCGCGCTCGAAATCCTCACTGCGCATGGCTACACGGCGACAACTCAGCTTGAAGACGCCGGCAAGGTCAGCGAGCAGGCGGCTGCGTGATCTTCCTGATACGTCATGGTGAGGCCGCCGCCAGCTGGGGCGACCATCCCGATCCGGGGCTGAGCGATCTCGGCAAGGGACAGGCGCAGGCGGCCGCCGATATCCTGACACGCCTCGGCGCCACGAACGCCATCACCAGCCCCATGCAGCGTTGCCGTGAAACGGCGCAGCCTTTTGAAGCACGCGCCGGGCTGACCGCGCGGGTTGTTCCGGAAGTCTCCGAAATTTCAACGCCGGCCGGTATCGAAGACCGGGTGGCCTGGCTGCGCGGTCTGATGGCGGGGACGTGGACAGACGCGGGCGCCGATCTGGTGGCCTGGCGGGCGCGAATGGCGCAAACGGTTTCCGGTTTGCCCGATGGCGTTGCAGTCTTTTCTCATTTCGTTGCAATCAATGCACTTGTCGGCGCGCTTGAGGGCGATGACCGCGTGACGGTTTTCCGGCCGGGCCATTGTTCGGTCACCCGGCTTGAGCGCCGGGGCGGTGTGCTGCGCGTTGCAGAATACGGGAGCGAATCCGCAACCCGCGTGCTATGAGCCTTCCCATGGGAAGGCCAATACTGACACCGCAGGAAATGCTTGCCGCTGAGCAGGCCGTTATCAACTCTGGAACAAATCGTTTCACCTTGATGCAAAGGGCGGGCGAGGCGGTTGCCGAGTTCGTGCATGCGCATTGGCCAGATGGTCATATCCAGGTGCTCTGCGGCCCCGGTGGCAATGGCGGCGACGGCTTCATCGCGGCGGCAAAGCTGGCCAAGCTCTGGCGGAAGGTGGATGTCTACTGCACCCATCCTGTCAGCGAGCTCACGGGGGATACGGCCGAGGCCGCCCGCCAGTGGGAAGGCCCTGTCCACAAGCTGGAAGAGGCGCTGAATACAGAGCCTGAGCTGGTCATCGATGCGCTCTTCGGCGCGGGGCTGAAACGCCCCCTGGAGGGCCCTGCCGCCATGCTGGCCTTGCGGGGTGGGCGTATCATCTCGGTCGACGTTCCCTCCGGGATTGATGGCTACACGGCCAAGCCGCTTGGCCCGGCCTTTCAGGCAGAAGCGACCATCACCTTCGCAGCCCTGCGCCCGGCGCATGTGCTGCTGCCGGGCTCTGCATTCTCTGGCGCCGTTATGGTCGCCGACATCGGCGTGCCGGTGCAGACACGGCTTGCCGAGAACAGCCCGGCCCTCTGGCACAGCCAGATGCCTCAGCCGGGGTTCGGTGTTCACAAATACCAGCGCGGCCATCTGAAGGTGGTCAGCGGCGGGCCCTGGAACACAGGCGCGGCCCGCCTCACCGCGAGGGCCGGCCTGCGCGCAGGCGCCGGGCTCGTCACGATGCTGTCGCCGCCGGAAGCGGCCGGCGTTCACGCCGCCCATCTCACCGCCATCATGCTCGCCCCGTTTCAGGCCGCAGACGACCTTTCCGCCTATGCAGCGCGCGCAACCGCCATGGTCATTGGTCCCGCCGCAGGGCTCACGGAGGCAACGAAACATAATGTCGAAGCCCTCCTGAAAAGCCCCGCGCGCGTATTGCTGGACGCGGACGCGCTGACCGTGTTTGGCGACAATCCGGAGGCCCTCTTCAAACTGTTGCGGCCAACCGACATCCTCACGCCGCATGAAGGCGAGTTCAGCCGCCTC
>NZ_NCJT01000094.1 GCF_002282565.1 Hyphomonas sp. 34-62-18 | reverse complement strand
GATCTCCCGCTGGTGCCGGGGGGTGTCCGCCACGACCGATTTCACGGCGGCGATCGCGAGGAGGCGGCGGACACTGTCCTCCGCGCTGGCCATCTTGGAGCCGTCCCCGGTGACCACGCAGAACGCGTTCTTGTAGACCACGTCGTTGAAGAACCGGGCCGCCGCGGCGGGCGGGGATTTCGCGTCCGGGGAGAGGACCAGACAGGTCCGCTTGGACGGGGTCAGGTTCACGTCATCGACCCGGGGGAGCACGACCAGCTCGGAATAGGCGAGCCTGTTCACGGGCCGGAAGATGTCCGTCAGGCGGCGGCGCATCCGCCTCGATGAAGCGGGTCGGCTCTCTGCCGGGGGCGACCAGATATTCGACCAGGGTGTCCCGGGGCAGGCCCCGGATCCCGTCCGTGTTGTCCGACAGAGATGAGATGAACAGGAGGGTCGCCACCTGGGTCGCAGCCCGGTCATTCCGGTCCCCGTCGATCCCCTGCGCGTGCGCGGACCCGTCCGTGTCATAGACGTCGCTGGCCAGCGCGGATTCGAGGGACCGCTCGATCTCCTTTACCTGGTCCCGGGTCTCTTGGTCAGAGAAGTCCAAGAACTGGGCCCCGATCAGGAACACCTCCTCCTGGCCCTTGTTCGCCCAGACCCCCCGCATCAGGTTAGCGGTGAACTGGATCAGGCCGCGGGTCTGACGGAACTTCTCGTTCTCCTTGAAGAGGCTCAGAATATCCTTGTAGCTGGGGTGGAACGGGTAGGAGCCGACGATCTCATCCGCCATCTGTTCGGCGGATTTCGCGAGCGCCCGCCCCCGGACCGCCTCCTGGTAGGTGGCCAGATAGGCCTGAGCCACCCGGTCCACCTCATCCCCGTCCGGGTCCGGGAGGCGGGTGAAGAGGCGTTTCCTGAGGATGTCGTAGATCTCCCCCGTGTTCAGGTCGACCGGAGTGATGGACGGCTCGTCTCCTTTTGAAGATCCGCGAGCTGGCCTCCCAGGATCCGGCGCGCCTCGTCGTAGGCGGCGTCCAGTGAGGCTACTACGACCACGCAGCGCTTGAGCTTCATAGCGGCGGAGAACAGGTTGGCGATCGAGTATTTCAACAGATCCAGAAGGGTCCCCTGCCCCACCGTCTGGGTGTGAGCGACGGCCAGATAGGGCGGCAGCTCGTCGAGCATGATCAGGGTGGGCCGGTCCCCGATGAGGCGCATCCAGTCCCCCTCGCTCATTGCCTTGGGGCCGCTGATCCAGTGGTCCCGGAACTCCTCGGCGCGGCCGAGCTGTTCTGCGATGTCCCCCCAGATGAAATTGCGCACGTCCCGCCCGTTGACGGTGGCGATCACGGCCGGCTCCTCCACCATCCCGGCGGTGATAGCCTCCGGGAGCAGCTCGCGCAGTTCCGGGAACCGGGCCAAGAGGCCGAGGGCGATCATGTTGTGGGTCTTACCGCCCCCCATCGCCTGGCGCAGTTCGAATACTGCCTGCTGGCTATGGCCGGAGAGACGCCGAAGCGCACCGCGCAGGAATTCCGACATACCGGACGTTACGTGGTTGCGGGCGTAAAAAGCGCGCGCAGTCGAGAGGTCGGCCTCCCGGATCGAGGAGAGGTGTTCGACTTGCTCGGAACGGCTCATGGAGAAAACGTCTGGGCTGATGTCGCAGAGCCCGGTGACCAGAGGAATGTTGTATCCCGAACTCATTAGCGAGCCTCTTCCTTTTCTTTCAATAATTTGAAGCCCAGCTTGAAGGCTTCTACTTGTGTCAGCCCTTTGGATGCGCACCAGACCTTGAACGCGCGGCGCTCACGTTCAGTGATCTTGAAGTTGAGGCTTACAAGCTCGTCAAGCTCGTCCCCTTGTTCATCATGAGCTTTCTTCGCCATTTTCGAGCGTCCTCACAGCGGGCCTAACTTGATATGCAGATTTCTTTATTTCAAGCTATGGATTTTGAGAGCTCCTGTCAGCCAGGAAAATGTGGTTTTTGACATTGGAGTTAAGAACTCTGCTACCCAGCCTGATAGCCGTTCTCTTAGATTCTATATTCAAGTTTAATTGGCTTTTTTACATTTTGGATCAATCTGTTACGCATTTAAGTATGAGGTATTCGGGGACTCCGGTGCCGATCAGTCGCTATCCTGTCATCACCTGAGTGGACTTACCTACAAGTCGGGTCTCGGCTGAGCCTCATACCGTGCCCGCATCCACCTCTTTGTTCGACAAATCACTTCCTGCAATCTTAGGCGTTGAGCCTACAAGTTCCTAATACCCCGAAGTCACGGGCGTCCCTTTTCTGCAAAACGTTTTTTGCAGAAGCCGATGAAGGCCGCGTCGGCATTTTTGGGAACCTCGACTGCCCAGGCACGCCACTCTTGCTCAAGAGCACGGACATCCCAGCCAGGCGCTGCCACCCTCGCCCGCTCATAGGTATCCGACTTGAGGCTCCCAATTTCAGGACGATCTTTTCCATTGACTGAGACCACCGTTCCCCGGCTCTGAAATACGACAACGTCCCGCTCCTCATCGAAGGTAACCAGATAATCTGGCAGATGGTTATGGGTCGCGATCTCCTTGAGTGTATGCCGGAAGCGCTTCAGTTCGGTTCGGGCCCCTGTCCGCTTCAGAAGCTTGTTCAACCCGATCTCGAACGACGTCTGGGATCCGCACATCTTGCGCGCAATCTCATAGACCCGCCGCTCGATCGGCTTCCTCAGTCGAAAATAATCGCGGTGAAGAGTCAGGACTGACTTTCGGCGAATGCTGTTGAATATCCACTCGCTGATTTCGATCTCCGCCCACATGATGCGGCCATCGTCAGCATTATTCTTCCGCTGGATGTGAGCCTTTTCAATGAGATGAAACCATCCCAGACGCTCTTCATCACCGAGCGGTAGATCACTATCCGAACCGGAAGTCGTGATGTTCGTCTTGATGACAGTCCCCATAAGACGATCGATAGCTTCACAAAATGCGCCGTAGTCCTTACCGCCAGTGCCCCTATTCACGAAAATCAGCAGGTCGCGCGGATTGAACCGCAGTCGGCGTTCAACATGTTCGCCCCGGTTCAGCCTGTGCATGATCTGGGACACAACATAGATGAGAATGTCCTTGTCGTAGATGGTCGCCTGGCCTTTCACGCTCGGAACGACCTCAAGCCATTTGCCTTCGTGCTCATATCGACGGATCGCCGTGTCAGGCTTCTTGCTGAGAGCATAAAATGGATGCTCCATACTCGGCATGAGGTCTTTGAGCACTGCATCCGCGACATCACAGATGAAGAAATCCGCTTGCGGATGGCGATCAGGAAGTAACTGATCCAGCAGATTCGGGGTATTAGGAACGGACATGTCAAGACATTCGGGGTATCAGGAACCAACGTCAAGGGTGGAGTTCGGGGTATCAGGAACCTACGCGAAAATCTGGTAGGCCCAATATCCAATGCAGCGGTTTCAATCCCACGCGGACATCAGGAACTGAGATTCGGGGTATCAGGAACTTGAATTCGGGGTATCAGGAACCAATAGACTGTTTTTATATTGCTGCTTCAATTACTTACCAACGAATTTCGAACACGTAACACTGAATTAAACACATATAAACACCACGACCTTCCACAGACTCCAGAACCAAAGACAGGCCTGTAGTTATTTCCCCTCATAGCGATCCATAAGAATTCCAAGCATGTCAGCATAAGTCCGGCGGTCATCCTTACAGATGCGCTTGAACCGTTCCAGAACGTACAAGGGCGCTTTGATACTGATCTGACCATCTCTAAGTGGCTCACGGCTCGGCCAGCGCTCTGTGTTACCAGCTACGCTATCGAGGACAGGCTCAACTTCAACTTTTGCCGTAGGTCGTACCTCGAACTGTTTCAAACGATCAAGATCAAGCGGTTTCGGCATGACGAGTCTCCTCAAGAATATCAATAATTTCAGATGCGAAGGCCTCTGCGTTGATAAGAGCCTTATCGATCCCGTTCACATCAGCCGGATCCAACTGACGAAGACCACCACCGGCATTATGAAGCGATGAAAATGCTGTTCTGCGATGAAGTTCGGTATTCATCACTCGGCCGACTTTCATCAGTTCAGCATGGATGTGCTTCTCCAGTTTGCTTTTTACGGCAGCTGAGGTTCTTGCGAAGAGGATCGCTGCGGGAATAATGCGACGGCGGGCCCTGCCCTCCATCTGGATCTCAGCCAAAGTTTCGATTGCCGCGTCAGCATCTTGCTGTTCCTCGCCGGACGGTATGATAACGAGATCGGACTCAGCGATAGCGAATGATGTCAGGCGGCTTGCAGAACCCTCGAGGTCAATCAGCACGAACGTTGCTTTGCTTTGAGCCTCTGAAATCTCGTCCTGGATGAACCGCTCACCTTGGCTGGTAACGACGCTCAAAGATTCTGGAAGGGCCGCAAGCGTCGACCAACGCGTCAACCGCTTCGCAGGGTCAGCATCGATCATAATCACTTGGGTGCCTTCAGCCAGCTCAGTCCCAAGCACAATCGCTGATGTCGTCTTACCAGCTCCGCCTTTTGACGTGGCGAACGATATCACGGGCATTCAATTCTCCCTCACATTCCCAATAGTAGGCACAGATATTCATGACATGCACTGGCCATTCTATGCAATGGTATACTTGGGTAGAATAGGGTATTTTACTATACCGTATATCAATATATCAGTCTTCTTGTGGGCGGCGCGCCAGTGATGGTAGGGGAAAGGTCGATCAGATCGAACGGTGTCTTCCGCCGGTCACCTCTGAAGGTGAATGACTTGTTATTTTGTCCTCGTTATCTATACTTCTCTGAAATGCGATTATTTTCGAATTCAAAATTAGTATTTGCGTAATTTGCGTTGAAAAACGTCCTTCATATCTCTATTTGTTGCTTGGAGGGGTGAATATGATCTATCGGTTGGAAATCGAGAATTTCTACTCGGTGCGAGACAGGCAGGTGATCGACCTGACCGTCGGGCGCAAAGTGCCCGACGAACCCGGCCGCCTCGTGCCGATCCACAGCGGAGCGGAAGATCGGGCGCCGCGGGTGATCGCGATCTACGGAGCGAACGCCTCCGGGAAGTCGAACGTCCTCCGGGCGATCGCGTTCTTGAGCTGGTTCGTTCAGTACAGTTTCGAACACAAAGCGCGGACGCTCCTTCCCTACCAGAAGTTTTTGACTGCGGAGCAGGATGCTGCGCCGACACGACTGTCCATCACCTTTGCCGGGCTTGAAGAACCCCTTAAAGAGGGGGCGATCACCACCTGCCCTTACGTCTACACGGTGGAGCTCTCTCCGCGAACTGGTGACGGGGACAAGGTCCTCAGTGAGAGCCTTCATTATCGACCTCGAAATGCTGCCCGCATGATCCGAGTGTTCGAGAGGAACGCGGCCGGCCACGTAAAAGCGGCGGGATGGGTTGGACTTGGCCGGGAGCTTTCGGTTCTGGAGAATATCCTCCGCCCGGATGCAAGCGTGATTTCGACGCTCGGGCAGCTTAACAACCAGCTGGCTCTGCGTTTCATGCAGAGCGCGAATGCGATTGACACCAATATCCTGCTGACCCGGTTCGAGCAGAACGACCTGGATCTGTTGACTGGATACGCACGAAGCCCGGAGCTGCTCAGCGCACTCAACCGTGACATCCGCCGGATCGATCTGGGGGTCGATCAGATCCAGATCCTCGCCGAGAATGGCGCCCCGGTGGCCAGTTTCTCACACTCTGGTCTCGATCGTCCGATACGGATGCCGTTTGAGAGTCACGGGACACAGCAGTTCGTCCGGATCTACCCGACCTTGTACCGAGCGTTGGCGCTCGGCGGGGTGGCTGCCATCGATGAACTGGACGTGGCCATCCACCCGTCGGTGCTTCCGGAGATTATCCGCTGGTTCTCGGACCCGGACCGTAATCCTTACGGGGCTCAACTCTGGATGAGCAGTCATGCGGTGTCACTGTTAGACGGGCTTCTTAAGGAGGAAGTCTTGATCTGCGAGAAGGGTCCTGATGGGGCCTCCCAGATCTACAGGTTGGGTGACATCAAGGGGATCCGGCGCGACGAGAACTTCCTCCAAAACTATATTGGGGGGGTCTATGGAGGGATCCCGAGCATCGGATGATAGGAAGACGGACCATCGAACGGCGCGTCCGAGTATTTCTGGGCTGCGAGGGGGAGAGCGAGCAGGGTTATGGCGCCTTTCTCCAGCGTCTGGCTGATGCGAAAAACAGTAAGGTTCATGTTGTAACGGTTAACCTCCAGCCTGCGGGCGATCCGCTCAAGCTGGCCCAGAAGGCTGCGTTGGCGTTCGACCGAGAAATGAAGAAAGGCGGGTCCTTCGCCGGTCAGGCCGTGATGTTCGATACGGACAGGCTTGTAGACCTGCAAGACGGCGGACAAGAGGTACGAGCGATCCTGGCCCGGAAAGGATTCATTTCAATCTGGCAACGCCCGGATCACGAGGGATTTCTTCTACGTCATTTTGACGGTCAAGAACACCGCGATCCTCCTCGCGGGGCATCGATGGCCGCGCTCACGCCACTCTGGCCCGGGTATCACAAGAACATGTCTGCCAGCGAACTTCAGGCAAAACTCGGTTTCGAACACGTCCTTCGGGCTTCAGGCGTCGAACCAGACCTAAGAACGCTGTTAGAGTTGATCGGACTCCTCCCCCGAGTAGCACCCAGGTAGCCCATCTTGGCTCGGTCACAGACCACACCAGATTTGAAGTCGCCCTACCTTTGCGCGCCTGCGAAAAGAAGCTGCACATTTCTGTGCAGCTTCTTTTATAGCTGTAACCCGGCAACTCCTGCCGTCGCACCAATGCCCCACGCCGCCGTCATACTTAGTATATTGCCGACCAAATTGCGTAGATTCATATAGAACTTCGTTGAGATCGTCATGTTTGTATTCATATTTTCACCTTTAACCCTTTCTCCCATCATATGGATGAGCGCCGCAGTAAGAATGGCGAGGGGCAAAAGCACGACGACGGGAGTCGCACCCACAACAGCTCCGAAGATAATAACAAGTTTATTATTGCATAAATATTCTTTATTGTCAATTGTTTAGTTTGTGTTCAGACATTGGTTCTGGACGGCATCTGGAGCGACGATGTTGAGCAGTAGGGCCTTTAGCTTTGCAAATACGGGCAATTGTGGGGGCATGCGGTATGAACGAGACGGTTACGACACGTACGCCGCCTCATCATGAATTATCCGGGTTAAAATGGATGAAACTTGATCAAGGCAATAAACCCAACAATGTAAATTAGAGCTGCTACCCCAGGAAGGAAAATGTTGTCTGTATATGCGCTTGGATTTCTAAAGAATAGGAATGCACCTAAGCTCCAAAGGGCGAAGCCTGAAGTCCATTCAAAAACATCTGATGACATTAAACGCGTCCTCGAGTGGCCTGCTGTTTGACGACAAAATTGCCCAGATATGCTCGCTAAACAAGTGGCTTTCGCCCGTGCGCTGAGGCTGCGAAGGTCCTCGAAGACTTTATCCCTTGGGTTTTCGTGCGGGGTAATGGTCGGGACGTAATCCACCGATTTCGCCTTGCGTAGGTAGCGTGGCAGGATGCTGGACGTGAAGGTCATCTTGTCCTCGCCCGGTTTGCGATCCCGCACGCGTGGCACCTTTACCGTCATAGACCCCACGCCGGTCATAACGTCGCGCTCCGTGCGGTACCCTTACCGGACCAGCCTGGCGCGGCCGTCGTCGAGTTCGTCTTTGGCGGATGCGGCCATTTAAGGCGTGGTGTGCCTCGCCATTGTTCATCCCGACCTGAACCCGGCGCTACATGTCGGCGTCGAGTATCCACTTGATGATGAAGAGGGTGCGTTCGATGCGGCCGATTTCGCGGAGTGCCACGGCCAGCTCATGCTGGCGCGGATAGGCGCCCAAAACGGAAAAGTCGATGTTCTTGGAGCGTAAGAACCCATGTAGCTTTGGTGATCATTTATGGTTCAACATATCCAAATGGGTCTGCCCCGATTTAACACTATGACCAATAGTGTTAAACATCCGACAAAGACCGGCCACCAGAACCAGGTGATCAGCAGGGCAGGGGGTCTGTCCGGGGTTTCTATTTAACAGTATTCGCGTAGACTGTTCACTATGTCTGAAATGCGTCTCCACGACCCCGCGGGAAACCGGCTCTATCTCAACGCAGAAGAGCGTGCTGCCTTCCTTGCTGCGGCCCGTCGCCAGCCTGCCCGGGATCGAACCCTCTGCGAGACCCTGCACTGGACCGGGTGCCGGCCTTCCGAGCTTTTGGAGATCACACCGGCCAGGATCGACCTCTCCGGCGGGACTATCGCGATCCGGTCCCTGAAGAAGCGAAAAGATGCCACGGGGCAGCCGAAGATCGTGTTCCGGACCGTGCCGGTCCCGCCGGAGTTTCTTGATACGCTGAACACCGCGCACGGGGTCCGCGAGGCGCAGAAGTCGCGCCGGAAGGCGGCCGCCCCGATCTGGAACCTGAGCCGGGTCCGGGTCTGGCAGATCGTCAAACGGGTGATGATCGAGGCCAGAATCCCGGATGCGCCACATCGCAGCCCGAAAGGCCTGCGCCATGGCTTCGGGATCAATGCGACTGTGAATGCTGTTCCCCTGCACATGGTCCAGAAATGGATGGGCCACGCGCAGCTCAGCACCACCGCGATCTATGCGGACGCGGTCGGCAAGGAAGAACAGGATATCGCAGCGCGGATGTGGGGGTAGGGATGGACCTGACGCGGATCGACGCTTCGCGCAATGCGCGCCGGTTCTACCGGATGGAGATCGTGCCGGGCCTTTTCGGGGACTGGGCCCTGGTTCGGGAATGGGGCCGGATCGGTCAGTCTGGCCAAGTCCGGATTGACTGGTTCGATACGGAGGCTGCCGTGAAAGACGCCCGGTTCGACATCCACATGCAGAAGGCGAAGCGGGGATACGAATAGTCCGGTGGGGCAGGGTGGAAGTTGCGAGCTATTCAAGCTACAATAGCTATTCATAAACTTTACATGGGGCCGCTTTGATGAAAACCATGACTGCCGTTGAGGCGAAAAATTCTTTCGGCCAGCTTTTGGAGGCTACGCTCCGGGAGCCAGTCGCGGTCACGAAGAACCGCCGCGAAGTCGCCGCGATGTTCTCGATGGAGGATGTCCGCGCGCTTGCCGACAGCTTCCTGGCCGCGCCCATGAAGGCGGATGTGGCTGCGGGCAAGCTAAGCCTTCTCGATGCGCTGATGGCGCAGATCGATCTGAACCGGCGTCTGGAGGCTGGTCGCAGGGCGATCTCCGAGGGCGACGGGATCGTCGCCGATGCGACGTATTTCGCGAGCCTGCGTGACCGGGCCCTGCGCCGCGTATCCTGATCACACAGCCCATGCAGCCCGCCACCGTTCTCTTCGCCCCCGGGGTCGATGCCGCTCTGGTCGAGTTCATCGATCATGTTGACGTGGACAGCATCCCGACTGTTCTGGACTTCCTCGAGCGGATCCAGGCGCGCCTGGTCAAAACCCTCAGCACCCTTCCGGAGGCGGGCCCGGTCTTCCAGGGCAAGGTTCGGATGTTCCCGGTGGACGGGTATGTCTTCCTGTACGAGCACCATCCGGACGCCAACGAAGTCCACGTTCTCGACATGATCGCACCGGGCCAGAACTGGCGATAAGGTGATCCCCTTCTGCGATCCACCACTTCCCTGATGGTTTGGGCATGGGGTTTCCACCACTTCCCTGATGGTTTGGGCATGGGGTTCTGTCCGGTCCAACCCGTTGAAATCAGGTGGGGCAGGGGGAGGTGGTCAGAATCCACCGTATTTGGACTTGCGCATATAACCACTGTAGGGTCAGGACTTCGTTCTGGATCATAGCCAGAACAAGACGGTTGCCGCGAGCAAGATGGCAGAGAAGAACGTCTGTGGGCATCGGTCGTAACGGGTTGCAACGCGGCGCCAATCTTTGAGCCTGCCGAACATGATCTCGATGCGGTTGCGTCGTTTGTAACGCCGCTTGTCGTATTTGACGGCTTTCTTGCGGGACTTCCTGCCGGGGATACAAACCTTTATCCCCTTGTCTTTCAATGCTTCTCTGAACCAATCGGCGTCATAGCCCCGATCGGCCAGAAGCCAGCCCGCCTTCGGCAGGCTGCCCAGCAACGCCGCCGCGCCGGTGTAATGGGGTCTGATGCCGGAGAGTGCAGAATCCTACGCTAAGGCGGTTTGATCACTTTTTTGACCACCTGTATTCACCGGTGAGAAGGATGTGGGCCCATCT
>NZ_NCJT01000353.1 GCF_002282565.1 Hyphomonas sp. 34-62-18 | reverse complement strand
CCAAAACCCGGGCGGCGGATGCTGAACACACCGAAGCCGGCATTGGCCGCATCAATGCAAAAGCCCCAGGGCGGGCTGGTCGGGTATTCGATCGATGTGAGGAAAACCAGAGGGCGCAGATGGTCGCTGCCAAACTGCATGTATTCAAGGCGCTGGTTGCCGCTGCCAAGCGCTGCCGTTTGCCAGAAGCGCAGCACGCGCTTCTTGTCCCCGACCTGGTCGAGGAGGTTGCCCCGCGAAGGCTGTTTCTGATTCCGACCCAGATCCATCGGGCGGTTACATACCGGAAGGACGTATGGAGTAAAATGCTTGCTGATCCATTCCGGACATTATTTTTGCGCTGCGCGCTTTATCCCGGCACTGACTGTTACCGCACGCCACCATTCCGGGTACAAATATGCCCGAACACCCGCGCGCACTGAAATCGCCAATCCTGTAGTGGTTACTACACAGTAACCGGACTTTCCCAGCCATCATACTGTCCGCCCCCCTCCCGGGCGCGCCGCGAGATGGTCAAAGAGTGGCCAGAAATGTCGTTAAGCTGCAATGTGCCGAGATGCGTCATCCGGACGAGCCAGAGCGGCGCAGCTTCCTGGGAAGGGCCGACCGAATCAACACGGTAACCGGTATCGCGCGCCCAGGCGGCGAAGCCTTCTGCAGCCGTCTCCTCACGGAAATAGATCCAGTGGCCAATCTCGCGCGGCTTGGCCGGGTCATCGCCCTGCTTTTGCAGCGCGCCCTGCACCTCCATATCGACCATCACCTGCCGGTCGTCTTCGCTGGGGTAAAGGTCCTGCCAGTAGACGGCCTTCTCCGGGTCCGGTTCGACATGGATTTCCGGAACGTAACCCGCCTCCGCCGCCGCCGCATTCAGCGCCGCCTCCAGAGCGCGCGGGCCAGCCGGGATCAGCGCCAGCACCCAGCGGGCGCCATTATTGGTCACGCGTCCAAGATATTCCCCGCCATGTTCGGTGATGATCCGGTCGAAGGCTTCGTCCAGCGCATTGACCGGGCCAGCCTCCTCACGCGTCGTCATGCCGTCGCCGCGTGGGGATTTCAGCGGAATGCGGATTTTCATCGCATGGGTCAGCGGCAACGCGTCCAGCCGCTTGGCAATGCCGTCATTGAACACGATGGAGGCCGGCAGGCCGCCCATCTCCGCAAAATACATCCGCCACACATCTTCGGCCATCGCCGCATCTCCTCCCGCCGGCGGCCCGTCTGCCAGGGCCGCGCCTTTCCATGATGGCTGCAAGCCTAATCGCGGGATGCAGGCGCCGTCACGGTGGGAATTTCAGTGAAAGGCCGGATGCCGAAATAGGGATAGATCTCACTGGGGAAATAGACCGTATCCCCCTTCGAGACGAGACGGATGGTCTTGATCGCTTTCAGGTCGTCCACCGGATTGCCAGGCACGAGGAAGAAGTCTGCCTTCTTGCCAGGCTCGATCGAGCCGAGCTCGGCGCTGAGGCCCATATAGTCAGCCGCCTCGAGGGTCGCCCGGGCCAGGATCTCCGCCGGGGTGAAGCCGACATTCTGATAGAGTTCCAGCTCCCGGTGCAGCGTCAGGGCGCCGCCAAGGTCTGTGCCGAAGACGATGAAAACGCCGCGATCCTTCATCCGCTGGATCGTGCCGGTGATCTGGTCGAAGGCGCCGCGATAGGCCGCGTCTTCCTCCGGGCTGCCGATAGCAGACCAGGCCGCCTTCGCTTCGCGCTGCACGGCGATGGGCATATGGTCCACATAGTCCGCCATGCCGGCCTGCACCTCGCCATTGCGGGAGAGCAGCAGCGCTTCATGGATGGCATAAGTCGGATCGATGGCCACACCATTCTCAGCCATCAGGTCCAGCGTGCGGGTAACCGCCGGACCGTCGAGGTCCACCTTCGGCAGGCGCTGCAGCGCGGTGAGGCGTAGCAGGGTCCGGGTGTCCTCTTCCGGCGCGAGCACCCAGCCCAGCATCAGCTGGTTGATATGGGTCATCTCGTCATAGCCGGCTTCCAGCATCGCATCGGCATTGGTGAAGGCCGGCACATGGCCGCTGACGCGCAGGCCGCGTTCCTTGGCACGCGCCACAACCGCTGGCACCCAGGCA
>NZ_NCJT01000093.1 GCF_002282565.1 Hyphomonas sp. 34-62-18 | reverse complement strand
AGCCTCGCGGAGATCGAGCGCATCGCCCGAGATATCGAAGCCGTAGTTTCGCAACTGCCCGGCACGCGGTCAGCCTTTGCCGACCGGGTGCTCGGCGGCAAATTTCTTGAGATCACGCCCGACCGGGGCGAACTTGCCCGGCGCAATATCGACATGGGAACCTTTCAGACCGTGGTGCAAAGCGCCCTCGGCGGCATGCGGCTCGCCCAGTCCGTCGAGGGCCGGGAACGCTATGACATCATCCTGCGCTATGACCGGCCATTCCGGGAAGACGCCGGCGATCTCGAAGGGATACTCGTGCCAACACCAACCGGCGCGCACATCCCGCTCGGCGACCTGGCCGCGATCACTTACGCTGAAGGCCCGCCGATGATCCGCTCCGAGAATGCCCGCCTGACCGGTTGGGTGTTCGTCGATATCGCCGGACGCGACATGGGTAGCTATGTCACCGAAGCACGCGAAGCCGTCGCCGCAGCCGTCGAGTTGCCCGCCGGTTATGCCGTGACCTTCTCTGGCCAGTACGAACAGCTTGCAGAAGCCAATGCCCGGCTCGCCATTGCGATCCCGGCCGCCGCCGCGCTGATCTTCCTGCTCCTGATGCTGCATTTCGGACGGCTCGACCGGACACTGATCATCATGGCAAGCCTGCCCTTCGGCCTGATAGGCGGTATATGGGCGGTCTGGCTGGCAGGCTACAACCTCTCAGTCGCGGTCGCCGTGGGCTTTATCGCACTTGGCGGCATAGCTGCGGAAACCGCTGTGATCATGCTGCTCTATATCGACGGCGAAGTGCGCAAAGCCCAGCCCCGGACACATGCCGACCTCTTTGCCGCCATTAGCCGCGGCGCCGCCATGCGCGTCCGGCCGAAGCTGATGACCGTATTTACGCTGCTGGTAGGGCTCGCCCCGATCTTTCTGACCGAAGGGCTGGGTTCAGACGTCATGCGCCGGATCGCCCTGCCGATGCTGGGCGGCATGGCCTCGACGCTGATCCTCACCCTGATCGTCATCCCGGCGATCTACTATATCCGGACCGGGTTCCAGCTTTCCGCGGGCGCAGAAACCATATCCGATGACGCCCACCCCGACTTAACTGAAGCAAAAGGAGACCTGACATGAACACCCTTAACCTGATCACCGCGAGCCTCGCCGCACTCGGTCTCGCCGCCTGCGGCAACCCGCAGGAAGTCCGCCCAGCCGAAACAATGGCAGCGGAGGCGCCGATGGAGATGGCGGCCGAGACCGCGCCGACGGAGATGGCCAGTTCTGACATGTCCGGTGCCAGCGAGCGGATCGGCCGTGCGACGGGCACGATCAAATCCGTGGCGGGCCAATCGGACTTCCTGACCATCGATCACGGCCCCATTGACGGCGTTGGCATGGGCGCGATGACCATGGGTTTCGATATCGCAGGTGATGTCGACCTCACTGGATTTTCCGAAGGCGACACTGTCGCGTTCGAGGTCAAGCAAGGCCGCGACGGAAGCTACCGTATCATGTCGATCTGCAACACAGGGACCGAGGGCGCTGATTGCCTGGACACCAGTGGACACCAGAATCGCACGTCCGGGCAACCCCGAATGAGCCGGATTGGACGCCGGCGGGTTTGTGCCGGTCTGAGACTTCGCGCTTGATGCCGGTGATGCTCCCGGCCGCTTTGTGGAGCGGTGTGACTGACCGGCAAAAAGGAAATGCGTGCCAATCGGCGACTCAGCCCGCGCAACAGGAGAGTTTCGCGACATCCTTGTCGAAAGTCTGCGCCGCCAGCTTGAACCCCTCGACTGTCGTTAAATAAGGGAAAATGGTTTCGCCGAGCGCCTTTGTCGTCATGCCGAACTTCAGTGCCAGTGAAAGTGTCTGGATACTATCAGCGCCTTCCTGCGCCATGATCACACCGCCGAGCAGTCGGTCATTAGCCCGGTCTGCGACCAACTTGATCAGCCCTGTGGTATTGCGTGCCGCGAGCGCCCGAGGAACATTCTCAAGCGGAAGCACACTGGTCTTGACATCATAGCCTGCGGCGTAAGCCTGCGCCTCGGTCAGACCGACACCTGCAATCTGCGGATCGCAGAAAACCACCCACGGCATCGCGGCGTTGTCGTAGCATTCCTTCCCTCCCAGTACCGCATTTCGCGCCGCCAGCTTGGCGCCATAAGCGGCCATGTATACGAACTGATCCCGGTCAGTTACGTCGCCTGCTGCGTATACACCGGAACGTGTGGTGGCCATATCATCGCCAACGATGATCGCGCCCCGCTGATCAGTCTCGACACCCATCTCTTTGAGCCCCAGCCCATCCGTGTTGGGAATGCGCCCAGTCGACAGGACAAGGTGATCAGCCGCCAGGTCTCTGGCGGCACCGTTCACCGTTACCGTCACGACTGTGCGGCTGCCGTCCAGCCGTGCGGCGTCATAGGTTACCTTTTCCACAACCGAGATGCCCTCGGCGCGCAGTGCCTTCGCGAGCGCCTCGGACACCTCTGGTTCAGCGCGCGGCAACAACCGCGAGCGGCACACGATCGTGACGCGGGTACCCAGCCTCGCCATCATCTGTGCGAGTTCCACACCGATATAGCCGCCGCCGAGGAAGATCAGGCTCTCGGGCAGCGCCTTCAGCTCCAGGAGCGCCGTGCTGTCGAGCGTCGGCACCTCCGAAATACCGGCGACGTCAGGAACGGCCGAGCGGCCGCCAGTGGCGACGATGACCTTGGATACCTTGATCTTCCGTCCGCCGACCTCCACACCGCCAAGTACGAGCCGCGCTGGCCCCTCATCGATGTAAGTCACACCATGATAGCCTGGTAGCAAGTTGGCGTATTTTTTCTGCCGCAGTGACGCGACGAGATCTTCCTTTGCTGCGATCAGCGCCGCCCAGTCAGAAACCTGCGCTTCTCCCCTGAGTCCCGGGAACCGATGCGCCGACTGCGCACTAAACACCGCCTCAGCGGCGCGGATCATCGTCTTGGAGGGGACGCATCCGACGTTCACGCAGGTACCGCCAATCGTACCGTGCCCTATAAGAGCCACGCGCACACCGCCCTCTGCGGCCGTAATAGCGGCGGAGAATCCAGCCGATCCGGCACCAATCACGGCGAGGTCGTACTCACAGTTCGGCGCGCAGCATTCGTGTTTCATTGAGTTTTCCTTCGAGACTTGTCTCGTGAAGTTGCAAGAGACGCGAAACTTGGAGGCCCCTTGAATCATTGATTGCGGGTAGCGGTCCTGAAATCACCAGAGCAACTCAAGCGGTACGATCCGGTCCCGGTGTCCGCCTTCGATGTACCAAGCCGCGCAGCTGTTCTTTTGCGTTCTGATCAATCAACTGGTCTGGACCGCCGGATACCCGACGCCGGCCGATGCGGCGGCAATTGTTTCCGGAGACGTGATCGCCGGATCATACACGACCTCTGCAGTCTTCGTCCCAAAATCGATCTCAACAGACTTGACGCCATCGACGCGCAGCATCGCCTTTTTCACCGATATGGGACATGTTGCGCAGGTCATGTTGTCGACGGAAAAGCGGGCCGTGGCCTGCTGTACTTCTGCGACCTCTGTCTGCGAGAACTGCGCGCCAGCAAGCGCCATTCCGCCCATAATCGCCAATCCGGCGAGGCCGGCAATCATCCACGTTCGCTTCATCCCTGCTCTCCTTGCTTAGTAAAATAGTGGTGCCCAAGTTTCGATGGTCAGCGCCGCGAACACGATAAGCGCGCCGCCCCATAGGGCCACCTGCTTGATCCAGGAGGGTGCGGGACGTGCGCAGTCGCTGCCATCCTCACAATGCTTGCCCTTCCGAAAATAGACTTCCCAAAAGCCAGCCGCGAGAAACCCAGCTGCAATCAGCATGAATACCGGCTTGTAGGGTTCCAGCAGCGTCAGCTGGCCGATCCAAGCTCCCGTCACACCGACGCTGATCAGTATCAGAGGCAGGATGCAACAAGACGACGCGAGGAAGGTCCCCAGCACGCCACCCGCGATGAGCCAGCTTGATCGACGATCATTTCCAGAACCGTTTGTCTTGTCTGACATACGCGTCGTTGTCCTTGGCCTTGTGTTCGTCTGCTTGATAGGGTCTGTAGTTGGTACAGACGCAAGCGGAGAATTGAGCATGGACATCACATCGTCGCGAGCGATGCTCAGGCGGGCCGAGTTGGCCAGCCGGCTTGGCTGCAACCTTGAAACCATCCGCTATTACGAAAAGATCGGACTTCTACCAGAACCAGCGCGCTCACCCAGTGGCCACCGGCTCTATTCAAACGTGGATCAGTTGCGTTTGCGATTTATCTTGCGGGCGCGCGATCTGGGCTTCCGAACAGAGGACGTTCGCTCGCTCCTGGGGATCAATGATGGCATGCCTAGCTGTGCCGAAGTGATGGTCCTTGCCGAAGCGCATCTAAAGGACATCAGAAATCGTATCCTGGATCTGCAGCAGATGGAGAGGCAGCTCAGTGAGATCATGATCGGCTGCACCGGAGGTCAAACATCTGATTGTGCGTTGACGGACAAGCTTTTTGAATCTCGGTGAACAGGTGTTGCCGCAAACATCTATTCAGGCCTGTCCGCTCCTACTCAGACGAACGCTCGTCGAGCTAAGGCGCGACAACAGCCAGGATTTTTGAGACTAACGCCCAAGCCGCGAAGTCTCGTCGCCCGCTGTCCCTAATTGAAGAAATGGACAACCTCGACCCTGCTGGCAGTTTGCTGTCGGCGATCCGCGTCTAGGTCAGCAGCTCGTCCTGCACGATCCGGGGTCGCCTTTCGATGAGCGCGAGCAGTACCCGCGCCGCGCCTTCAGGGCGTCTGCGCCCCTGCTCCCAGCCTCGCAGGGTACCTACGGCGACGCCAATGCTGCAAGCAAATTCGGCCTGCGACAATCCCGAGCGCTCGCGGATTGCGGCCACATCAGGCTCAGGCACTTCGATATGATGAACCCATGCGCCCGTCTTGTGACCTTTGGCGTGGGTGAGCGCCTCCTGGAGGCCTTTTTTGATGCTTGTGGCGGCGTTGGTCATGTCACTTTCCATAAGTATCGGCGATGAGGTCTCAATGTTCGATCAGTTCGGCGCGCCGATTGGCGAGATCAGCTGCGCTTTCTCTTCATTCGTCATGCCAGCCGAACTTGATCGACCAATAAACTCCGATGGTTCCACAACGGTCAGCCTCAACGTCGCGCCATGCCGTCGTATGCGTCATCGACCCATATGTCAGTGACGTATCTCTAACCTCAATTCTCGCTCCACAGTTCATCGTTCGAGATGGATCGCCAACCTCGTCGATGAGGCCCTCTTGACCCACATCTCAGAGTCAGGGAGATCAATTTATCGGATTTCCTGTGGAAATCGGAATCGAACCACTCTCCCATGCCAACAACTACCGAATTGTTGGCAGATTGTTGGCATTCGACGACGCTCCACATTTATTTCTGAAATCAAAACAGAGGTGTAAGGGCGCTCGCGATTCCGCCCCCGGCACCATTTCCCCTCCAAAAGCAGCCTGCAGGCGCCTCTGAAGGTTTCTCCAGAAAACAACCCTGGCTGACAGGTTAACCGCCGCGCTTTGCCGGGTCTTCCGATACCTGCACCAGCGTCTTGCCGAAGGTGCCGCCGGCGAGCATGGCCTGAAAAGCCTGGGGCGCGGATTTCAGCCCGTCATGGATGTCTTCGCGGTAGCGGATCTGGCCGGCGCGCAGCCAGACGGACATTTCGGCAAGGAATGTTTCCTGATGGCTGGCGACATAATCGCCAACGAACAGCGGATGCACCTGCATGTTCCGCTCACTGAATGTCTTTTCACCCGCATTCTTCCAGGCCTGGATGATGTCTTCGCCCATGGCGCCGTATTGGGAAGCAAGGCCGCACAGCGTGATCCGCGCGCCGGTGTTGAAAAGGCCGAGCACCGCCTCAAACACGCGGCCGCCGACATTTTCGAAGTAAACATCTACCCCATCCGGGCAGGCGGCCTTCAGGCGGTCTGCAAAGTCTGCCTCGAGATGTGAGACGCACTCGTCAAAGCCGAGCGCCTCTTTCACATAGGCGCACTTTTCCGCCCGGCCCGCAATACCCACCACGCGGCAGCCGCGCAGCTTTGCCAATTGGCCCGCGACCTGCCCCACTCCGCCCGACGCGGCGGAGATGACCACGGTTTCGCCCGGCTTTGGGGCACACTGCACATAGAGGCCCGCATAGGCGGTCAGCCCCAGCATCCCCATCACTCCGACAGCGGATGAAATCGGCGCGAGGGCGGGTTCCAGCTTGCGCGGGAACATATAGCCAAAAGTCGAGATACCTTCGCCGGTGAGGCCATAGGTTTGCCAGCCATTGGTGTTGAAGACGAAATCGCCCGGCGCATAGCCATCGAGGCGGCTTTCGACGACCTGGGACACGGTGCGCCCATGGCAGACTTCGCCCGGCGTTTCGACACCCCGGCGGCGGCGGCCCCACTGGTAAGGATCGAGCGAGAGATAGATCGTGCGGGTGAGCATCTGACCCGGCCCCGGCGAGGGCGCAGGCGTTTCGCGCCAGGCAAAATCGGCATCAACGGGCCAGCCTTCCGGCGGCGTGCGCGCGAGCACCCAATGCGGGTTTAGTCTGTCTGCCATGATCGCTCCGGAGGCTAGGATATCCTGCCCCAAGACTGGGTGGCGGCGGGCGGGACTGTCAATCAATGCCGGCGCGGAACGCGAATGGAGCGCGCCGCCGATCTTTAAACTACCGACACATGATTTTTCGCGGATTTCCGCATCTGTGCCCGAAAATCGCATTCTGCCGCAAATCTCTGCTCAAAATTCGGGAGGGCGCGCAGACTTCTCCCTCTCGTCGCACTCGGGTGTTGTATTCAGGCCACACCCTGGGGTCTCTTAAGGGAAACCAAACACCCCAGCTGGAGTACCCATGGGATACGCGCTGAAATCTGAAAACTCGACGGGCTGGCAGAGCGCCGCCCTCAATATCCGCGACGCGGACGATGCGGACATGGAGGCCATTCAGGCCATCTATGCGCACTATGTGCTGACGAGCCCTGCAACATTCGAAGAAGTGCCCCCTTCTGTGCCCGAGATGAAAATGCGGCGCGCGAATGTTCTGGCCGCCGGACTGCCATTCCTGGTGGCGGAGAATGAGGGCCAGGTGATCGGCTTCTGCTACGCATCGCCCTATCGCAGCCGCTCAGCCTACAAATACACGGTCGAGGATTCGATCTATGTCAGCGACGCCTTCGGCGGGCGCGGCGTGGGCAGCGCGCTTCTCTCCCATCTGATTGCGCGGTGTGAAGCGGGGCCCTGGCGGCAGATGCTGGCCGTGATGGGCACGGGCCGTAACGAAGCGTGCATCGCCCTGCATCGCAGCCTCGGCTTCAGCAATGTCGGCACGCTGAAAGCGGTGGGCCTGAAGTTTGGCCAATGGGAAGACACAGTGATGATGCAACGCCATCTGGGCGAAGGCGAATGGTCCCTGCCGAGGGAGTAATGGGTAAACTGCATCTTGGGGAAAGAGTGGCTCCGCGAGCAGGACTCGAACCTGCGACCGGGCGATTAACAGTCGCCTGCTCTACCAACTGAGCTATCGCGGAACAGCTGGAGACGGGGGAATAGCCAGACCGGCTTTCCGGTTCAAGAGGCAAATAGCGCCTACTGCAGAAAATCCGCTGTGGCAGGCGTCAGAATTGTGGATAGCGGCCCCGCCGCGCAAACACGCACCCCAGAAAGAAAAGAGGCGGGAGACAAGCTCCCGCCGAAGGCGTTGGGTGATGGTGGGTGTCTCCAAGAGAAGACATGCCCAAATTCGCCCGAAATGGTTAATGCCGGGTAAATGGTTTGCAAGAAATCGAACATCGGCCGTTCAGCAAGAGACGCTTGCCGCCGGGTGGCTAGATTTTCTGGGAAGGATGCTGGAGGCCCCACCCGGAATCGAACCGGGGTGCACGGATTTGCAATCCGCTGCGTCACCACTCCGCCATAGGGCCTCAGGAGAAAGGCCCTCTAGCAGCGCTTGAGCGCGGAGACAATCGGCCTTTCATCACCTTTCACAGAAGAAGCATGTCGCGGCGATCCTGCGCATTGCGCGGCGCGGCCGCCGTGATACAGGGGCTTACCGATCCAGCGATTCAGAAACGGCGTTTTGAGATGGACTTCGACCTTGCGCGCGAAATCATGGTGGACAGCCAGATCCGCCCGAATGATGTGACCGATCCGGCAATTGTGGCGGCCTTCCTGCGCACTCCGCGCGAAGAGTTCGTGCCCAGCGCGCGCCGCTCTGTTGCTTATTCGGAAATGGAAATCGAAACCGCGCCCGGCCGTTCGCTGTGGACGCCCCGCGATACTGCCAAGCTGATCAAACTCGCGCAGATCAAGCCGACCGATGTGGTGCTCGTGATTGCGGCAGGGTCTGGCTATGAAGCCGCCCTGATCAGCCATCTGGCCGACACGGTGATTGCACTGGACGACAAGCCGGGCGTGGTGGACGCAATGACCACCCGGTTTGCTGAGCTCGGCCTTGATCGGATTGCGCCGGTGGAAGGCAAGATCGCCGAGGGCCTCGCCGAACAGGCGCCGTTCGATGTCATCTATGTGTGCGGCATGGTCGAGACCCTGCCCGTCGCCTGGGGCGCCCAGTTGGCTGAAGGCGGCCGGCTCGTGGCGGTGGTGGGAGATGATGGCCGCCTTGGGCGCGGCAAGGTTTTCACCAAGGCTGGAGACACCCTCTCGGCCCGCGATGGCTTCGATGCCTGCCCGCCGCGTCTCGTGGAATTTGACCGCAAACCGACCTTCACCTTCTGAAGACGGCCTGCGTCCATATGTTTTGGTGAACAGCGTTCACCTTATTAAAAGAAAAGCTTATATACCCTGCTGACAGGACCAACAGGGTATTCATCATGCGTAAGCTCACGCCCCGGCTGCTGATCGGCGCCAGCCTTCTTTCACTCTTCATGGCAAGCCCGGCGACCAGTGAAACGCTGCCCGAAGCGATTGCTTCGGCGTTTGCAACCAACCCCCAGCTCGAGATTGAGCGCTACCGCACGGACATTGCCCGGCAAAACCTGGAAGCTGCGCGCGGCGCCGGCCGGCCAACGGTGAACCTCACCGCTGGCGGGGGCTATGAGTACATCGACACAACCAGCCCCTTTGCGTTCGGGCTCGGCGATCGCCCGGTTGCATCGGCCCAGCTGCAGGCGATCCAGCCGATCTATACCGGCGGCAAGATTTCAGCCGGCATCCGCCAGGCAGAAGCGGGCATCAGCTCCGCTGATCTTGGCTTCGCCGCAGCCCGCCAGGACCTGATTCTCAGCGTGGTAACCGCCTATATGGACGTGGTGCGCGACCGCGAAGCCGTAGCCATCCGCAAGAACAATGTGGACGTCACCAGTGAGCAGGTGCGCGCGGCGCAGGACCGGTTTGATGTGGGCGTGGTGACGCGCACGGATGTAGCCCAGGCGCAGGCCCGGCTGGAAGGCGCCCGCGCGGCCCTCGCCGGGGCAGAAGCGACGCTGCAGGGCAGCGAAGCCAACTATGAGTATCTGACCGGTCTGCGCCCCGGGGATCTGGCGCCGCCACCGCCGGTGCCGCCGCTACCCGCAAGCCTTGAGACAGCACTCGCGTCCGCCATTACGGACAACCCCACCATTGCTGCCGCGCGTGAAGACCTGCGCGCGGCAGAGGCCGCCGTTGATTCGGCCAAGGCGGATGGCCGCCCGCAGATCAGCCTCGTGGGCACTGCCTCCATGCAGGAAACCTTTGGCAGCGCCGATCTGCGCGATACCAGCGTTTCGGCGCTGGCGCAGGCCCGCATCCCGCTGCTGACGGGCGGTGTCGTAAAAGCACAGACCGAAGGCGCCAAGCTGCGCCGCGAGCAGGCCCGCCGCGTTGTGGACAATCTGGAGACGCAGGTGCGCGCGCAGGTCACGCAGGCCTGGTACAGCTATGAGGCCTCGCTGCGCTCCATTGAAGCCTCCCGCCGTCAGGTGGAGGCGGCCGAGATTGCTTATGAAGGCGCCAAGGAAGAGCTCGCTGTCGGCGTGCGCTCCACACTCGACGCGCTAGATCAGGAACAGCAGCTGTTCGAGGCGCGCCTTGCACTGGTCGCAGCCGAGAGAGACGCGTATGTTGCTGCCCACAACCTGCTGCGCGCAACCGGCGCACTGGGCACTATCGGCTGATCCACTCGCCTCACAGGCGTTAACAATGTCAAACGCTTGTTAACCCCGGCGGCCTATCGGTGGTATCAGACAATGTGATTCCGGGCCAACGAAGCACACAAAGAGCCGACGATGGAGGAAATCCTCGCATCGATCCGCAAGATCATCGCAGATGACGGCCCGGCGCCCACCGCCGGACGGCCCGTCATGCGCGAGGTGACCACCGAACCGGCCAGCAGCCGGCCAAGCTTCTCTTACGATAACGATGCCGATGACCTCGGCATGTTCGAAGGGGACGACATCGACCTCGCGGACGAGATCGCCGATGAAGTGGCCGAAGAGTTCACCACCGAGATCAAGGGCCCTGAATTCTCCTTCGAGGCGATTCTCGGCGCATCGACTGCCCGCGGCCTTTCCAGCCCACACCGCGCCCTGCCCCGCGCGCCGCTCAACCCGCCCCCCAACCGGAGCCGAAAATGCCTGCCGCCCCGCGCTATGCAAATGAGCCTCTGACCGACGCCAACACCGCCGAATCCGCCGCTGGCGCGCTCGGCAAGCTGATCTCGAAGATGGACATCGGCAGCGACAACACGCTGGAAGGCCTGGTGCGCGAACTTCTGAAGCCGATGGTCAAGGAATGGCTCGATGCCAACCTCGCCCGGATCGTCGAAGAGAAGGTAGAAGCCGAAGTACAGCGGATTGCCCGCATGGCGCGCTAGCCTCATCCCTCAAACTTGCTATAGGGAACGGCGCGCCTTAACCGGCGCGCTTTTCTTTTTGCCCTGCCCGCAAAGCCCACACGAAAACGATGCTTGATCAGAGATTTGACCCCGCCGAAGCCGAACCGAGGCTCTATAAAGCCTGGGAGGAAGCGGGTTGCTTCCATCCATCGGGCGA
>NZ_NCJT01000352.1 GCF_002282565.1 Hyphomonas sp. 34-62-18 | reverse complement strand
GCCGCGCTCGATTATGGCATCGTCGGCATGAATGTGGGGCTCATCTCCACCGCCATCGCGCCCTTTGGGGGCCGCAAGGAAAGTGGCTTTGGCCGCGAAGGTTCAAGACATGGCGTGAGTGATTATCTCGACATCAAATACACGCTGATGGGCGGCCTTGGTTGAACCAAAACAAAAACCCCTCCGTTTCCGGAGGAGTTTTGACTTTCTTTGCGTGAGATCATCACGCCCGGCGCATGAACACCGTCTGCGCCTGGCAGAATTCCAGCAGGCCTTCCTGCCCGCCTTCCACGCCGACGCCGGACTGTTTGTGCCCGCCGAAAGCGGCGTGCGGGGAAAGATGTTGGCTTTCATTGATCCAGACCGTGCCCGCCTGAAGCTGCGAGGCCAGCGCCTGCGCCCGGTCAAGATCTTTGGTCCAGATTGATGCGCCCAGGCCATAAACTGTTGCGTTTGCCCGGCCGACCACTTCGTCGATATCATCGAAGGACATCAGCGGCAGGACCGGTCCGAACTGTTCTTCCTGAACAATGCGCGCATTTTCCGGCGGGTTGTCCAGGATCGTCACCGGCACGAAATATCCTGGCGCCGTGGAAGCATTGCCGCCGATGAGGAATTTATAGCCCTTGTCCTTGGCGTCTTGGATCAGTTCCAGCACCCGCTCATACTGAGCCTTGTTCTGTACCGGGCCGATCTGCGTTCCCTGCTCCGATCCATCGCCAACTTTCACGGTCTTGGCATGTTCGACGATCGCCGCCTTCAATGGTTCGTATACATCCTTGTGGATGTACATCCGCTTGGTAGCGATACAGATTTGGCCTGCGTTGCGGAACGCCGCCCAGAAGAGCTGCTCGGCCACTTGTTTCACGTCCACATCCGGCATCACGATGGCCGCATCATTGCCGCCCAGCTCCAGCGTGACCTTCTTCAGGTCTTTCGCCGCGCTCGCCATCACCTTCTTGCCGGTCTCAGTCGATCCGGTGAAGCTGACTTTGTCGATGTCCTTATGAGCCGTCAGCCAGGGGCCAAGCCGGTCAGAACCCGAAATCACGTTCACCACGCCCGGCGGCAGGACGCCCCGGATCAACTCCCCGATCTTCAGCGTCGTCAGTGGTGTCGTCGGTGCAGGCTTCACGACGACAGTGTTCCCCGCCAGCAGCGCGGGGGCGAGCTTGAACATCATGAGGATGATCGGAAAGTTCCAGGGCACAATCGCCGCTACGACGCCAATCGGCCCATACCGCGTGACTGCAAGACGTTCCGGTGAATCCTCGGAGACATGTTCCGGGATATCGAGCTTGGCCGTCTCCATCAGCCAATGCGCCCCGCCCAGAACATCGGCCATCGCGTCAGGATGAGGCTTTCCCTGCTCTTTTGTCAGAAGGCGGGCCAGTTCCTCGCCATTTTGCGCGATGACGCCAGCAATCGCCTGCAGCACCTGACGGCGCTTTTCGATTGGTGTTGCTTTCCAAGCGGGAAGCGCCGCGCGCGCTGCTGCGACCGCCTCATCAAGCTGCGCCTCGGTGCAATCGGGCGCCTGAGCAAAGACCGCCCCTGTTGCCGGGTTTTCCACGCCGAAGGTTTCGCTACCTGAAACCGCCTGCCCGTTGATTGTCATGGTGAAAGTTTGAGACATCTGGTTCGCTTCCTCGGTGTTTGTGGCTTGTTGCTGTCACGCTAAGCCAGACAAACTCAAAACCGAAGACCAAATCTGATGAATTCGCGCTAGGGAAAGCGCCGGAATGCCGAAAGCGCGGGGAGCAAACTCCCCGCGCCGGGCACACTCACAAAAGCCGGCCGTGGAGGCCAGACTCCCCTTACTGCGGCGTGCCGCTCTCGTCGGAAGGATCTTCGGCCGGCAAACCCGGATCAGTGATTGTCCCGGTCGTCGTATCGCCCCCTAGCGTATCGGGGGCTGACTCCGGCTCCATCACTTCTGGGATTTCTCCGGGCTCAGAACCCATTGGTGGCGTAGTCACAGCTTCAGGAAGCGTCGTTCCGGGAAGAGCGCTGTCGGAAGCATCCGAGTCGGTTGACTCCGTAGTCCTGTCAAACGCCGGATCGACCGGTGCAATCGGTTCGGGTTCATTTCCGCACGCCGCCAACG
>NZ_NCJT01000351.1 GCF_002282565.1 Hyphomonas sp. 34-62-18 | reverse complement strand
ACAGCATCTGCCGCCTATGGCTTTGCCACCACGCTGATCTCCAGCCTGGTTGGCATGTTCATCGGCGCGCAGTTCAACGGGACGACCGTGCCCCTCACCCTCGGCTTTGCCGCCATGGGCGCTGTGTCCCTGCTCGTCATCCTCGTCACGGAAAGAGGCCGCCTGTTCAGCCGCCACTGAGCGCCCGCGCTAAAGCGGTTCCCGGTGACGCGAGAGCGGGCGGACCACCGTTTCCAGATGCTCGATGATGCGGGCGGCAATGTCCTTGCCGGTCGCCTTCTCGATGCCCTTGAGGCCGGGCGAGGAATTCACCTCCAGGACCTTGGGCCCATCCTTCGTCTGCAACAGGTCCACCCCCGCCACTTCCAGCCGCAGCACCTTTGCCGCCTCGCGCGCCACATCCCGCTCCTGCGGAGTCAGGCGCGCTTCGCTGGCCGTGCCGCCGCGGTGAAGGTTTGAGCGGAACTCCCCCTTCTCCGCCTGCCGCCGCATGGCGCCCACAACCTTGCCGCCCACCACGAAGGCGCGCACATCGGCCCCGCCTGCCTCCTCGACAAATTCCTGCACCAGGAAATTCGCGTCGAGCCCGCGAAACGCGTCCACAAGCCGCTCGGCAGACTTGCGCGTCTCCGCCAGCAGCACGCCCTTGCCTTGCGTCGACGAGAGCAGCTTCAGCACGATCGGCGCCCCGCCCGCGAGCGCCACAAGGCCGGCCGTATCCTTCGGGCTGTGCGCAAAGGCCGTGATCGGCATGGCAATCTTCGCCCGCGCCAGCATCTGATGCGTCAGCAGCTTGTCACGCGAGCGGCCGATAGCCCCGGCGGTGTTCAGGCAGAAGGCACCCGTGTTGGAAAACTGGCGCAGCACCGCCATGCCATAATCGGTGATCGTTGCGCCGATACGCGGGATCACGGCATCATAGCGCGGCAGGGCCTGGCCATCATAATGCACTTCGGCGTCAATTGCCCCGATGCGCATGTAACAGCGCGCGGTATCGATCACCTCAATCACATGGCCGCGCTTTTCAGCCGCCTCGATCAGGCGGCGGGAGGAATAATTCTTCGGCTCCCGCGTCAGCAGGGCAATGCGCAAGGGCCGCTTCACCGGCTTTCGGCGCGGCAGGCCCTGGTAGATCTGATAGCCGAGCGGGGGCTGAAGAAAGGACGCATTCGGATCAATGATCCAGCTTGGCTGGATCGCCGCCCGCCCCAGCAGCATCCGGTAGGCCATCGTCTCGCGGTTCGACAGCGTCAGCTGGATCGGCCAGACGAGCCCGCCCAGCTCGGCATGGGTCTCGATCACATAACGCAGCTCGCGCTCGCCATTGGAACTCGTCACTTCGCGCCGGTCGACCACCGGGGCTGAGCAGGTGATCTCCAGCGTTGGGTCGCCAGGGTCTGGCTGGATCAGGAAGCGCACCTGCGGGGCATGGGCGGGCCCAAATGGCTCGATCACGCTGGCATGCAGGGCGGAGGTCTTGGCGCCGGTATCAATCTTGGCCTTGATCGCCGGCAGCCCAGCTCCCGCAGCGCAATCCATTCTTCCCAGCCAAGCCGGAAGGCTTCAGGGTTCGGCATGGGCGGCTCCGTGGGCTGATCTGCCTTCCGTTACGCGCCCTTTATGACTTGCCGCAAGAGCAGCTACAGAAGCCTGGAGGCTTGGCCCTACGAACCCTTCAGTTTCGAGACAAACTTCGCCGGTGATGACGCAAGGAGAGCCCTTGGCGGCGCGCAGAGCTCGCCTATTCTGGTTGCAATGCCGTGGCAAGAACCATGGCTTTGGGGGAAACCATGCCGCTATCACGTCTTCATATGGCCAGCGCCGCCGGCCTTGCCGCGCTCATTCTTTCTGCCTGCGGACAGCCCGCCGCGCCGCCGGCCGAGGCCCCGGCAGAAGCTACCGCTGCAGCGCCAGTGGTTGAAACCGCGAGCTTTGAGCCGCAGGCTGAAGATTTCCGCTGCATCCGCGACATGCATCCCGTGCGTGGTTTCTTCGTCGACAACCTTCTGGGCGATCTGGAAGCGACCATCGCCGTGGCCGAGTCGGAAACCGGCGGCGTCTACCCGCCGGGGTCAGTTGTCCAGCTTGTGCCCGGCGAAGTGATGGTCAAGCG
>NZ_NCJT01000092.1 GCF_002282565.1 Hyphomonas sp. 34-62-18 | reverse complement strand
CGGCGGGCGCAGGAACAGCGCTGGCCTGTCGTGAGATAGGCCGATTGAGCGGCTATATCTGCGGCGGCGTCCACATCCGCCGGTTCCCAGATGATGAGCGGATTATTGCCACCCATCTCCAGCGCCAGGATGACATCCGGACGGCCGGCGAAATGCTTGTGGAAGAACACGCCTGTGGCCGCCGACCCCGTGAACAGCAACCCGTTGATCGGCTGGTCGATCAGGGCTGCGCCTGCGTCGCGTCCTCCGTGGACGATGTTTATGCAGCCTGACGGGAGCCCGGCAGCCGCGAAAGCATCTGCCATGATCTCTGCCACCGAGGGCGCAAGCTCCGAAGGCTTGAACACGCAGGTGTTGCCAGCCAGCAGCGCCGGCACGATATGCCCGTTTGGCAGGTGGCCCGGGAAATTGAATGGTCCGAACACGGCCATTACGCCGTGCGGGCGATGCGTCAGCCGAGACTGACCGAAGGCGGCGGGCTCATCCCGTTCCCCCGCGCGCTCTTTCAGAGCGGCTACGGAAACCCCGATCTTGGCCTTCATGGTGGCCGCTTCAGACTGGGAGTCCCAGAGAGCCTTGCCCATGTCCCGGCTGATCGCTTCGGCGATGCTTGCGGCCCGCTTGCCGATCTCTTCGGCATAGCGTTCCATGATGGCGATGCGCTCCTGCACGGGTGTCCGCGCCCATCCGGGGAATGCTGCGCGCGCGGAAGCTACCGCCTCAGCCACTTCAGCAGCATCCGCAGACCGGCCTTCCCAGCTGATCTCGCCGGTAGCCGGGCAATGCTTGGTGAAGGCAGCGCCCTTTCCGGGACGCCACTTGCCGTCGATGTATACGCCGTTTTTCATTACTTGCTCCGTACCCAGAAGCGCGCGGGCATGCCGGGCTTCAGGTGCAATGCGTCCAGAATTTCCGGTGAGACCACCAGATTGTTTTCACCCCTCCGAAGGAACTTCCCAAGCGAAACGCGGAAATCCGGAAGCCGGTTGCTGGAGAGAAGCCCTTGGCGCGCGTCCCCATCGCCGTCAACGTCGCCGGCCTCAACCGCTACCACATGGCTTTCCTGAATGGTCCGGATGTGTCGCCTCTGCGCCGCCACGAGCGGGCCGCCATCGAATATGTCGACGGTCCGGTCAAACTCGAAACCTTCCCATTGAAGCAGCTTGTAGGCGCCCACGCCTTCAGAATGGCACCGCCCGATGACTTCCCGTGCTTCGGGCGGGAGCAGGTCCACATAGATAGGATAGCGCGGCATCAGATCGACGATGAACTGATTATCCGTGGTCGCAGAAAGTCGGTCAGCCTCGGCAAAGTCCATCCGGAAAAAATGCCGGCCAAGACACTCCCAAAAAGGCGACTCGCCCGCATCATCGACAACGCCGCGCAGCTCGGCCAGCACCCGGTCGCTGAACCGGTCCGGCGCCGCCGCCATCAGCAGATAGCGCGACTGCGCGGCAAGGCGCCCGGCTCCGCCGCCGCGGTGATCGGGTTTCAGAAACAGCGTACCGACCTCGGTATAGCCAACATATTCATTCGTCAGCACCAACGCGTCCATGTCGAAGCGCAGATTCCCGGCTGCGTGGCTTGCCTGGGCCAACGTAATGATGCGGTAGTTGAAGAATGGCTGATCAATGCCCGTGCCAGCTTTCACGGCGGAGCATCCGACGACCTTCCCGGTCGGCACATGCTCCATCATCATCAGATACTTTCCATACTGAAGATTCTTCTGGCGGCCATGAAAGGCCCGTTCGGACTTATCAAGCCGCTCCATCAGGATCGGTTCATCCACCGGAAGGCTGGTAAATCCGGGGCCGGACAATTCGGCGAGTTCCATCAGGGCTTCGAGGTCATCGAGCCGTGATGGCCGCATCACATACTGGATGGTCATACTCAGCGCCCCATCAGTTCCTTGATGCGCTTCCCATCCATCCGACCGTCAGCCAGCCGGTTGAGGATAAGCGCCGAGAGCGTTGCCCGCTCCGCAAAGCTGTCGGTGATGACAAACTCCTCATTCGAGTGAATCCGCCCACCGCGCACACCGAGCGTATCCACGTTCGGCACACCGGCCGCAAAGATATTGTTGCCTTCGCAGACACCTCCGGTGTCGACGAACTCAAGGTCCAGACCAATTGCCTGGCCGGTGGCATGCACCGCATCAAACAGAGCTTGCTGCGCCGCGTTGCGCGGCTTGGGGGGGCGATAAAAGCCGCCATGGAGATGGCCGTGGATACCGTCGCGCGCCGTGGCGCGGGCAAACAGGCGCTCGACTTCTCTGGTTGCCCAGGCCGACGCGTCCGCGTCTGGCGCGCGCGCGCCGAAGCGGACGACGGCAAGGTCTGGCACGATGTTGACCGGGCTGCCCCCTTCGATCGCGCCGACATTGAAGGTGACGCCTTCATATTTGCCGTTCAGCGCTTCCAGTCCGACCACAAGCTCTGCGGCCGCCTCAATGGCGCTGCGCCCCTCTTCCTTGGCCCGGCCCGCATGCGCCGCCCGCCCGTGGAGCACGATGTCAAATACTGCCGAGCCCTTACGACCGCCAGACATCGCGCCCGTTTCCATGGCTGGCTCATACGTCATACCAATATGAGCGCCGGATCGGGCGGCCTCGGTCAACGCGGCCGACGAGGCAAAGTTGCCGATTTCTTCATCCGGTGTGATGACGATGCGATAGCCGAGACGATCCTTGAACGGACCACTCTCGAAGGTTTTCAGGGCTTCGAGCATCAGGCTCAACCCACCCTTCATATCCGCCATGCCGGGGCCATTGATCTGGCCATTCTCAAGGTCGCGAATGGTCTCAAAGGTGCCGGGTGGGAAAACCGTATCATAATGGCCAGACAGAATGACCTGGATTGGCGCCGCCGGGCGCGCGGTTACCTGGACAATTGGGCCAGTGTGCATCGGCACGACACGGCCATCGGCGCCAACCGTATCAAAGCCTGGCCCCTCCACGAGGCGGACCTCGGCTTCGAGCGCCGAGAAGGCGTCAGCGAGCTTCGGGGCCAGCATTTTAAGGCCGGCAATGTTGTAACTGCCTGTGTTGATCGCGGCCCAGGCGCGGGTGCGGGCAATCATGTCTGGCGCGGCCACAGCGAGGCGCTCACGCGCAGCCTCGTCTTCGCGGGAAAGTGAGTTGAGTTGGGTCATAATCCCTTGGTTTCACAGCTGAAGGCACGCGGCAAGCCTCTGCCCTTCCCCAGCGAAAACAAAAAACGGCCCAGCTTTCGCCGGGCCGTTTCCTTAGAGAAATCAATCGCCGTTACTGAACGATGATCGTGACTTCCGAACGGCGGTTCAGCGGCTCGCGAACACCGTCTTGCGTTGCTTTTGCGAGAGCGGTTTCACCTTTACCGTCTTTCGCGATCAGCGTGTTGGCAATGCCACGCTCGGAGAGAGCGGCTGCAACCACGTCAGCGCGGCGAACCGACAGACGCTGGTTGTAGTCCGGGTTACCCGAGGTGTCGGTGTGACCAACGATCGTCACCGAGCCAGCTGCGCAACCTTCAACCGAACGGATGTTGGCAACAGCCTGATCGATAACGGCCGAAGCCTGGCTGGTCAGATCCGAACGATCCCACTCGAAGTACACCACGAACTCCTGGCTGAGTGCAGAGCACTGCTGAGCCAGCGGCGGGGTGACCTCTTCCGGCGGAGGCGGCGGAGGAGGCGGCGGGGGCGGAGGCGGAGGAGGCGGCGGGGGCGGCGGCGGGGGCGGCGGAGGCGGCGGGGGCGGCGCTGCGAAAGAGTAGCGCAGGCCGAGAGTTGCCGTGTGATCCTGATAGTCCGCGTCGTAGCCGGGGCCACCGTTTTTGCCAGCGAAGTCAAGGTCTTCAACAGTGAAGTACTTGTAGCCGACATCCATGGTCATGCGCTCGGTCAGCTTGAAGCCAACGCCGAGGAGACCCTGGTAGGCAATACCGGTCGCTTTGTCAGAGAAGCCGTTCAGAGCGTTGGTAACGTCACCGACGGTGTTAACGCGGTTCGTTGCTTTCGCTTTGATACGGGCACCACCGACGCCGAGGCCGATGTAAGGCTGGACCGTGCCGCCTTTGTTGAAGTCGTACAGACCATTGATCATCAGGTCGGTGACGTTGGCGTAGCCAGAAGCGTTGGTCGTGCCAAGCAGGACGCCGTTGATGCCACGGGAGACATCAAGACCGCCACCGCGCTGACCGAGAGCACCTTCGAGGCGCAGGCCGTTCGCGAAGCCGTAGCCGAGGCCGAGGCTGGCGCCGCCATGCTCGTCCACGTTCGAATCATCAGTGATCGTGCCAGGAACATCCGCAGGTGCATCGTGATCCAGAACGCCGTCGAAGCTGTACTGCGCGTCGACGCGGCCATACCAGCCGTCTTCGGCGTGCGCCGTGGCGCCGACAGTCGCGAAAGCGGCCGCGGCAGTCGCGCACAACAGAGTTTTCTTCATACTCAATCCCCTTTTGTGTGCCGAATGACGGGATTGTCCTCGGCCGCAGGTTCATAGCGGGTATCAACCGCATGCTTTGGTGTTAAACGTTTTTTCCGCCGTCCGCGAGCATTTTTAATCCCAACACCCCCGAATACGGTGGAAATTTCCGCTTAGCGAGACCCTTTTGCAACAGGTCCCAAAGGCCGTCAAACGACGCATTGTTAACGTGCGCTGAACGACAAATGCCAAACGCAGCCCTCCCGGCATTGGTTCCAGCCAGGAGACGATTTTTTTGATGTTTGAGCCGAATTCCACAGCTCGTTGACAATAACACGCCCGGAACGGCTTCAGCGCCGGACTACCGAATCATCCCTGCGGGTCTTCAACGGATCGATACTCGGCCAAGTTCCCATCAATCTGGGTCCACTGGCCTTATGGGTGTTTGGAGGTGCCTGTTCGAAGTTTGCGGCACAAAACAGCCTGGCTCTTTGCTGCAATCGCCGACCAAGCCGCACCCCCAGCCTTAAGGAGAAATTCAGGCGCCTTGGGACGAATCCAGAAGCGGAACCTGAAATGGCGAGGTGCGCAGGCTAACTAGAAACAGCGCGCTGTTCTCAAACATCAGCCATGAAGGGAGAATGGTACCGCCTCCCCGGTTTGAACGGGGGACCTCTAGATCCACAATCTAGCGCTCTAACCAACTGAGCTAAGGCGGCAACCGATCCGGCGACATACAGCCACCGGAAATAGGTTTCAAGCGGCGGGCAGCGCCATATGGCCTCTGCCCAGCCGGAAATTTATCAGATCTTCACAACCTGGTCGAATTCCAGATCCACCGGAGTGCCCCGGCCGAAGATCGAAACCGTGACTTTCAGGCGGCCATGCGCCTCGTCGATTTCCTCGACAGCGCCTTCGAAGCCCTGGAACGGACCGTCGTTGACCTGAACCTGCTCGCCGATCTCGAAGCTGACCTTCGGACGCGGACGCTCAGCCGACGTGTCAGTCGACTTACCGAGAATGCGGTCAACTTCCTTCTGGCGAACCGGCAGCGGCTTTTTTCCGCCTTCGGCGCCGAGGAATCCGGAAACCTTCGGCGTGTCCTTGACGAGGTGGTAGATATCGTCGGTCAGCTGGGCCTTCATCAGCACATAGCCGGGGAAGAACCGCTTCTCGACCGTTTTCTTCTTGCCACGGGCAACTTCGACGACCTCTTCGGTCGGCACTTCGATCTCTTCGATCAGGTGAAGCAGGCCCTTGCGCTCCGCCTGCTCGCGAATCGTGGCGGCCACCTTCTTTTCGAAGTTGGAGTAGGCGTGGACAATGTACCACTTGGCATCAGGCATGGGGCGAACGCGCTCCGGAAAGTCTGTTAGCGTCACGGCGGCCATCAGGCGCCGCGTACGAAATTCACGAAAAGGGTTATGACCGTATCGGTCAGGAAAAGGAATATGGCGATCAGGATCGACATGATGAGCACGAAAATCGTCGCCTGGATGGTCTCCTGGCGCGAGGTCCATGTCACCTTGTTACCTTCCGCGCGCACCTGGCGCAGGAATGTAGCCGGTCCAACCCGCTTCTTCTTTTCCTTCTGGTCCTTGACGGCCATGTCACCACTCACTTGAAAGGCGGGCGATTAGCCCTTTTGGGCGCCCGCGTCCACGGCAAATATGCATGGAATTCCCCTTGAGGGGCCCCAGCCTGCTGCAGATGTGCGTTGAGTTGCCCCCGGAAACAAGCCCTGCCCTGCCCTAATCGGCGAGTTTACACTTTTCCAAAAGCCCTTGGCGGCAGCCCAGGCACATCCACTTCAACGGCGAAGAGGCTGCCCGAAAGGGGCCGCGCATCCAGCTGTGGGAAGCTGAGGCCCGTGCGGGCGGTGGTAATGAACAGCGTTCGCATATCCTGGCCGCCAATAGCGCAGCCCGTTGGAAGCGGAGCGGCGAGAATGATCACCTTGTCCAGCGACCCGTCCGGCGCGAAGCGGGCAACGCGCGACGCGCCATGCAGGCAGACCCACAAACCACCCTCACTGTCCACTGTCGAGCCATAGGGCAGCCCGCCCAGCTCATGCGTAAATGCAAAGGTCCGCCGGCCAGACAACGCGCCCGTTTCAGGGTTCACATCAAAGGCGAGTATTTCCGCCTCTGCCGTATCGCAGGTGTAGAAGGTGCGGCCGTCGGGCGAGAACTGCATCGTCTTGGTGACCAGCACCGATGGCAGGCGCAGCTGGGTCACTGATTTGTCTTGCCCGTAGCGGTAATAGACGCCGCTCGGATCCCGCTCTGCCTCATCCATCGTGCCGAACCAGAAAGACCCATCCGGCGCCACGCCCCCATCACTGGTGCGGTTGGTGGCAGGCTCATCCGGCAGAATGCAAAGGCGCTCATAGGCCTCGTTGGCCGGATCGAAGAAACCGATCTCCCGGTCTGCTGCCATCAGCAGATGCCCACCATACAGCGCCAGGCTGCTGGCCTTCACCGGCAGGTCGTATCGCCGGGTATTGCCGGTTTTGGGGTTGTAGCGGTGCAGTTTCGCCCGGCGCACATCGACCCACCACAAGAAGCCTTCCGTCGGGCTCCAGAGCGGCGCCTCGCCCTGCATACAGCCCGTTGGCGCAACGCATTCGGGAGAAAGGATCATGGCGGAGAAACCGTCGCAATGGATGGAAAGGGCGAATTAGTCCTCACCGAGAAGGCCTGCAAGATCGGCGAGTTCGAACAAGCCGTCCCGCAGCGCCTCACTGGCGGAAATTTCATCAACATCGGCGCCGAGTGCGTCGAAGGCGAGACCGTAAGCTTCCCTCAAAGGGCCATCGGCCACCAGCAACACTTCGTCGCCCGGATCGTAATGGGCGGCCACATCGGCGCCAATCAGCAGGCCCGCGATGGCAGCCGCCTTGCACGCCGGATCAAGCTGGCCCGTGAATGTCGCCGCTTCGACGGCAAAGACAGGCGGCGCATCGTCTGTATCAAGGGCGCGTTCAACCCATTCGCGGAAGACACCGGGATCGAATGTCTGCGCCGGGCCATCCTTCAGGGCCAGCGCGCCGGCGGTGAGCAGCAGGTCTCTCAGCTCGGAGGTGATCTCGGTGGAGAGGCTCAGGATCCGGCCATGCTCCAGATCGTAATGGCGGGTGTGCCGCCCCACGATACAGACGGCCGCATGATCTTCGCCGAGGCCCGCCAGAATCGTCTCGGACCCGCACGAGATATCCGGTGGCGAAAGCTGGCGCAGCCAGGGGACGATCCAGATGCCGTCCCGTTCCACGAGATGTCTTGGAAGAGCGGCGAGCGGCGCCGGAATCGATAGGGTGGTCGTGCTCTGAGAGAGGACGCCCACATCGCCCGACACGATGACCGGCACCTCTGGCCAGGCGCCCAGCCATTCGCTGACATGGAAGCGGATGCGCGAGATGTATTCGGCCGCGGCGATTCGCTCCGGCTCATGCATGACGACAGAGGACAGGATATCCCCCTCGCCATCATAGGCCCAGGCAGAGAGCCGGGAGCCAGTCCAGTCCAAGCCAATCAGCGCAAGGCTGTCTTTCATCTCAAACGCTTCCCGATGATCAACGCTTCTGACGTTTCCCTTCCGGTGTGGGCCAGCCAATGCCGAGGCGCAAGCCGCAAGATGACCTATTGCACTTGCTGCGCCGCGGCAGCGGCCTAAACACGATAGAGTAAACAGCCTCCGGAGCAGAGCCAATGTCTACAAACAAGTCCGGACCCCAAGAAGCGGCAGAGGCCCTTCTAAAGCTGGTGGACATCATGGCCCGGCTGCGGACCCCCGTTACCGGCTGCCCTTGGGATCTGGAGCAGACCTTTGCGACAATTGCCCCCTACACGATCGAGGAAGCCTATGAGGTGGCAGACGCCATCGAGCGCGGGGACATGGGCGACCTGCGGGAGGAGCTGGGCGATCTTCTGTTCCAGGTGATCTTCCACAGCCGCATGGCTGAAGAGGCCGGCGCTTTTGCCCTCGCCGATGTGGTCGGTGCGATCAATGACAAGATGATTCGTCGCCATCCGCATGTCTTCGTCGCCGCAGATGGCCGGGACGCGGAGGGCCAAACGGTTGCCTGGGAGGAAGTGAAAGCTGCCGAACGCGCGGCGAAGGGCAAGAAAGCAGAAGACACCAGCGCGCTGGCCGGCGTGGCGCTTTCCCTGCCGGCCCTGCTGCGCGCCGAGAAACTGCAGAAGCGCGCGGCGCGGACCGGCTTCGACTGGACGGAGGCAGTCCACATCTTCGACAAGCTGGAGGAAGAGACTGCCGAAGTGAGGGAAGCGATGGCGAGCGGCGACGCAGACGCCATCGAGGACGAAATTGGCGACCTGTTGTTCGTGGCGGCCAACCTCGCCCGCCGCCTTTCCGTTGACCCGGAACAGGCCCTGCGCCGGGCAAACGCAAAGTTTGAGCGCCGTTTCCGCGCAATGGAAGGGAAAGCCGCCGAGGCGGGC
>NZ_NCJT01000350.1 GCF_002282565.1 Hyphomonas sp. 34-62-18 | reverse complement strand
GAACGGTTCGTTCTGTTCGGATCGTTGCAGTTCGTATTCTGCAAGGCGCCAGGAGAGCTTCGCCTGATCGTCCAGCTTGTTGAAGTCGAATTTCTCCTTAATTTCCTGAACGTTAGCGCGCTGAATGGCGAGGCTTTCCGCGTCGAAGGCCGGGGAGGGGTCTGTCCATTCGCTGTAGCGGTCACGCCGGCCCAGCGCCGTCATCCGCATCGGGTCGCGGGCGATGGTTTCCTCGAATTTCTGCTCGAACCACGCGTTCAGGCGTTCTGACTCAGCGGCCACCACTTCTGCCGAGTATTCCGGGATCTTCGGTTCCCGGTGGGCGGGCGCGCCGCAGCTGGCGATGAGGGCGAGCGCTGCGAATATCGAGAGCGTGCGTGATACCATGGTTAGCCGAATCCTGTTCTGCTGGCCTCGTTTAAACTGCGTCTGTTAACGGCTTTTTCGGGTTCGTTAACCTTTGCCGTGTCAGAAACGGTAAACTAGGTGAAGGCTGGGCTTCGAGTCATGTGACGCCCTGCCTCGCATAAGGCATGGCCAGCCCGGAAAGGGAACCGGCCGAATGGAATGGTGGTAGACCATGAGTAAAGAAGCAGACACCCTTGAGCTGACCCTCGCTGCGGCCACGCCGGGCGAAGAGGCGCCGGCCGGTGAACGGGAAGGGCGGCGTATCGACTTCCTGCAACTGGGCTTCTGGGCCTGTCTGCTGCTGTCGATTGCCGCTGCCAGCATCTCGCTCGCCTGGCCCAACGCATCGGGCGCCACAGGCTCCATCCTGCTGTGACCGATCCCGGCGGGGCGCCGGTGGCTGCCAATGAAGCCTATTCCGATCTTACCCGTCTGGCCCTGATCGCGGGCACGGCCGAGAGCGGCCCGGTGACCGTAGACCGCCTGTTTGGCGCCAATCCGGGCCTGGCCGCCCCGGTTTACCGCCTGTCGAAATCGGCCAAGGCCGGCACGCAGCGGCGCGAAGTGCTGCCGCCGCTGGCACTCGGGCCAGAGCAGGTGCCGGCGCAGTTTGAAGTGTCTGTCTCGCCGCTGCCGCGCGGGCGCGTTCTGTGGCGCATCCGCCGGATTGCCGGACAGATCGAGGCCACCGGCGCGGCAGACCTCAAATCGCTTTACGTTGAAGATGCCCCGATGGGCTTTTTCGCGGCCAAGCCCGATGGCACGATCACCTATGCCAATGCTTGGCTGCGCGAACTGCTGGGCCTGCCGGAGACGGCGAAGAATATCCGCACCGATGACATCATGCGCCCGGAATTCGTGAAGATGCTGGCCCGGGACCGCAAGTCCGGCGCGCCGGGCCGGGCCGACATCCAGCTGCGCGCGCGCGACGGGGTGGAGATCCCGGTGCAGGCGATCACCAGCTGGACGGGGCGCGGGGCAGATGCCGCCGGCCGCACGATCGTTCTGGCAAGCCCGCAGGTGCTGAATGGCGGGGAGGAGCGCTTTGCGCTGCAGGCCGCTTCGCGCCCGCCGCGCCTTGACGGCGACCCGATGTTTGACGACGCCCCGTTTGGCGCTGTGCGCCTCGATGGCGACCGGGTGGACAGCGCGGTGATCCTCGACGCCAACCGCGCCCTGATGGAAGTGACCGGCGGGCGGGCGACACCGGGCACGCGTTTTGCCGATCTCTTTGTGTCGGAAGAGGGCGAGGACGCGCTCGCCACCCTGCTGGTGGACGCCATCGACAAGCCGGTTGCGCTGAAGACGGCAGGCGAAGAGTCGCGGGATGTGAACGTGTTCGTCACGCTCAACAATTCCGGCCGCCCCTCTGTGGCCTACATCATTGACATCACCGAGCAGCGCCAGCTGGAGACACGTCTTGCCCATGGCGAGAAGATGCGCTCCATCGGGCAGCTGGCCGGGGTTGTGGCGCATGACTTCAATAACGTGCTGCAGGGCATCATCTTCAACTATGAAGAGCTGATGACGCGCCACCCTGTGGGTGACCCGTCTTACGAATACCTGCAATCGATCCACGAGTTCTCATCCCGCGCCCGCGAACTCGTCCGTATGCTGCTGGCCTATGCCCGCGCGCAGACCTTCAAGCGGGAAATCTTCAACGTTACCGACTTCCTCTCCGAATTCTCGATCCTCTTGCGCCAGGTGCTGGATGAGCGGGTTGAGCTGGAGGTCAAGCATGGCCGCGATGTGCCGTGGATCAAGGCGGACAAGAACCAGCTGGAAACGGCAATCATCAACCTTGCTACCAACGCCCGCGACGCGATGATTGCCCACCGCAATGGCGGCAAGCTGTCGATCCGCACCGCGCGCTCCACCGGCAAGGAGGCTCACGCGCTGGGCTTCAACTATGTCGAAGATGGCGAGTATCTGCTGATCGAAGTGGAAGATAACGGCACGGGCATGCCGCGCGAATTGCTGGACAAGATCTTCCAGCCCTTCTTCACGACCAAGGAGCAGGGCTCTGGCACGGGGCTTGGCCTGGCGACGGTCTATGGCATCATCAAACAGTCGGGCGGGTATGTCTGTCCGGTCTCGTCGATGGGCAAAGGCACGACCTTCTATATCTATCTGCCGGCGCTGGCCGCAGAGGAAATCCCCGAGCCGTCAGACATTGCCGAGAACACCAAACCGGTTGTCCGCCCAATGGATATGTCCGGACGCGGACGGATCCTGCTGGTTGAGGATGAGGACGGTGTGCGCTCGATCGCGGCGACCCATCTGCGCCAGCGCGGCTATGAGGTGGAAGAAGCCTGCGACGGGGAAGAGGCGCTGGATATCCTCACCGATATGCCCGGCTCGTTTGATCTCATCATTTCTGACGTGGTGATGCCGGGCATGGATGGGCCGACACTCATTCGCGAGGCCAAGGACAAGCTCGGCCATGCGCGGGTGATCTTCATCTCCGGCTATGCCGAGCGCGACCTTGCCCAGCAGCT
>NZ_NCJT01000349.1 GCF_002282565.1 Hyphomonas sp. 34-62-18 | reverse complement strand
ATCCTTGTCGATCGCGCGGCCCTGACGCTCGGAGGTGGTGGTGAGGAGGATTTCCTGGATGACTTCGTCCAGCGTCGTCGCCGTGCTTTCGACCGCGCCAAGTGCAGGATCGTTAACCTCCAGGAGCGTCTGAACGAAAGCCCCCTCAACGGTTTCACCGGCAGCGCCCAAACCCCTTGGGCCACCCATGGTGCGCCGAATGAGGCCAACGTCCACCCCCCACCAGTCCGGCTCGGTGGCCATCGTTCGCAATGGCATCATCGAGAATTATCGCGAGCTGCGCGAAGAGCTTGAGGGCCGCGGCACCGATGTTGACCAGCCGCGCAACCTCGCCAAATCAGCGATGGAGGAATAAGGCGGCAGGCGTTGAGGCTCTGCAGCGCTGTGGTATAGCGCACGCATGACATTAAGTGTGATCCCCGATCCTATCCTGCCGGAAGTCCTTCATGTGCTCCCGGTCCGGCACGTTGATCCGCGCGGCTGGTTTACCGAGAGCTATAATGAAGCTGCCTTCCGGCAGGCAGGTATCGGCGTAACTTTCGTTCAGGACAATCATTCCCTTTCCGAGCGGGCGGGGACCGTACGGGGGCTGCATTTTCAGAGAGCGCCCCATGCGCAGGCAAAACTTGTGCGCTGCCTTCGCGGCCGTATTCTCGATGTTGTCGTGGATCTGAGAGTCACCTCCTCCCGGTTCGGGAAGTTTACCGCCTTCGAACTCTCCGCCGAAAAGGGGAACCAGGCATTCGTTCCGGCCGGATTTGCACACGGGTTCTGCACCCTCGAAGATGGCTGCGAGATATCCTACAAGGTTGACGCCCACTATTCGCCGGAGTGCGATGCCGGCGTTGCGTACAATGACCCCGGGATCGGGATTATCTGGCCGTTTCCTGAGTCGGAATTACTGCTTTCTGCCAAGGATCGGCAGTTACCGCGTCTGAAAGACCTGTCTCCGCAGGACCGACTTGCCTTTGGGGACAACGGATGAATTCCTCTGCGGCGCCAATTCTTGTCATCGGCCGGCAGGGGCAGCTCGCCTTGAGCCTCGCTTCACTCCGCCGACCCGATGTCGTCTGCATGGGGCGCCCGGAGTGCGATCTTGCGGACCCCGCGAAACTGGCCGATCTAGTGGCCCGGGTGAGCCCGCGCCTTGTGCTGAATGCGGGTGGGTTCACCAAGGTTGACCAGGCAGAAAGCCAGGCGGAAGAGGCCTACGCGCTCAACCGTGATGGGCCGGCAGCGCTCGCGCGAATCTGCGCCTCTGCCGGCATTCCTCTGATCCATGTGTCCACCGATTGCGTGTTCGATGGCCGGAAGCCCGCGCCCTATACACCGGAAGAAATTCCCAGTCCGCTCAGTGTCTATGGTCGTTCCAAGCTGGAGGGCGAAGAAGCGGTCGCCATTCATTGTCGGCAGCATCTGGTTGTGCGTGTGTCCTGGGTGTTCTCCGAACATGCCGACAACTTCGTCCGTACCATGCTGAAACTGGCGAGGCAGCGGGAGACGATTTCGGTAGTCAGCGACCAGACCGGTTATCCTACTTACTGCCCGGATCTGGCGGCAGGCCTGCTTGCAATGGCCGAGCAGGTATTGGCGCCGGGTTTTGATGCTTGGGGTACTTACCATCTTGCAGGCCGCGAAGAGATTGACCGGGCGAGCATGGCAGAAGCGATCTTCTCGGAAAGCCGCGCCCTAGGCGGGCCCTCAGCGCAGATAGTCCCAATCCTGACCCGGGATTATCCAACCCCGGCAGAGCGGCCACTAAACGCCCGGCTGGATTCTGCGAAGGCGTTCGATACTTTTGGCTTGAGGCTGCAGGACTGGCGGATCGGTCTTCAGAAATCTGTCAGGGTTCTTGTAGCAGAAATGAGTTGAAGCCCGTGCGGGCGAGCTGAGGAAGGCGAAACGATGGATATGACCCCGATCAGCAATATTGAAGAACGCATTCTTAAGGCCCTTGCGGAGAAGGGACCGCAGCTTGGCAAGGAACTGGCCTTTGCCATGCCGGATATTCCGGTGCTGGCCCTCTGGCAGGCCTGTTTCCGCAGCCAGTCTTTCCTGATCTCACACTTTGCAAGCTATTATCTGCGCTATGACATTACGCGCGAGGATCAGGTGCGGCTCAGCCCCTC
>NZ_NCJT01000091.1 GCF_002282565.1 Hyphomonas sp. 34-62-18 | reverse complement strand
ACCAGCAAGCAGACTCACCTCGTTTGCGGATAGGTAGGGAATTTGCAGGCCGCAGTCAATAAAGCTTATAAGGATTATTGCAAAATCCGGTCAAACTGTAGAATAGAGTATCACAAGATCGACCAGCCTCCCCGCCGGTTTCAACCTCAGACCTCAAGAGCATGGTCAGCCGGGTTTCCCGCGACCTGCTGCAAAGCTCGCGCCAATGAAGGGAAACCGTCCTTGACCGACATACTTGAAGCGCCGGCCCGACCGATTGCGAGGCCAGGTACGTCTCTGCGGGTCGCAATCTTGTCCTATCGCTCCGACCCGAATGTCGGCGGACAGGGCGTGTATGTGGACTACCTGTCGCGGGCGCTCGTCGAGGCCGGTGCGCAGGTCGACGTCATTTCCGGCCCGCCCTATCCGGGGCTCGACCCGCGCGTCGGGCTCGTCCAGCTGCCCTCACTCGATCTCTACGCCCAACCCAGTCACGGGCATTACGCCTTGCGCCCGCACCACCTTCTGAGCCCCACGGACACTTACGAGTACTTCGGTCACCTCTCTGGCAAGTTCGTCGAGCCGTACACCTTTGGGCAGCGCGCTCTCCACTATCTGAGATCATGCCGAGACCGTTACGATGCCGTCCTGGACAATCAGACGCTGGCAAGCGGCATCCTGAAGCTTCAGGACAGGCTGGACATCCCGCTTGTGACCATGGTCCATCATCCCATAACGCAGGATCGCCAGCTGGCGCTGGACGCTGCGCCTGACCCACTTCACCGATGGCTGGTGCGGCGCTGGTATGCCTTCCACCGGATGCAGATCCGCGTCGCCAAGCGTCTCGACTGGCTGACCTGCCCATCCTTGAGTTCGAAAGCCGACATTGTCGATGCTTTTGGAGTGGATGCAGACCGGATCCATCCGATTCCACTTGGCGTGGACCAGGCGACGTTCACGCCGATGGCAGGGGTGCGGCGCGCAGGCCGCCGATTGATCTCGACCGCCAGCGCAGACACGCCGCTCAAGGGACTGCCGATCCTGCTGCAGGCCTATGCCCTCCTGAGGAAGGCAGACCCGGAGCTGGAACTGGTTGTCATAGGCAAGCTGCGCGAAGGCGCGGCGAGCCGCATGCTCGAAGCGCTCGATCTCAGGGATAAGGTTACGTTCAAGAGTGGCCTCAGCCGCCAAGAGCTGGCCATGGAATTCAATCGGGCGACAATCGCAGTAACGCCATCGCTGTATGAGGGCTTCGGCCTGCCGGCTGCAGAAGCGATGAGCTGCGGCACGCCGGTCATTGTAAGCGATGGCGGCGCCTTGCCCGAAGTGGCCGGCGATGCGGGCATTGTCGTGCCGAGGGGCGATCCCGGCGCGTTGGCTGCGGCGATTTCCGAACTGCTGTCGGAGCCGGACAGGCACGCGGCCGTCGCAAGAGCCTGCCTCGACCGGGCGCGGACCGCCTTCAACTGGTCGGCAATTGCGCCGAGATACATCGACCTCTTCGAGCAGGCGATTGCGGCGCGATGCTGACGGCGCGGTTCAGACATCTCGACCTGCAGCGCGGTCACCGCGTGCTTGACCTTGGTTGCGGCGAGGGACGCCACGCCCATGGGTTGCACATGCTGGGCGGCCTCGATGTTGTCGGCGTCGATCTCGACGAAGCCTCGCTCCAGAAGGCGCGAGAGGGCCTGGCGACCTTGCCGCCACGGGCTTCCGACGATCGGCATGAGACGCGATTCATGCGTGCGGATGCAACGAAACTCGATTTCGAGGATGGTGCATTCGACGCGCTGATCTGTTCCGAAGTGCTCGAACACCTGCCCGATTACGATGCCGCGCTCCGCGAAATCCGCCGGGTGCTCAAGCCGGAGGGCCGGCTTTGCGTGACCGTTCCGCACGCCTGGCCGGAGCGGATCTGCTGGCGCCTGGCACCGCCGCCCGACGGCTATCCGTTCCAGCCGGGCGGCCATATCCGAATCTTTGACAAGGTCGACCTGCGCTTTTCCATAGAGCGGCACGGATTCCGCCTTTTCCGGCGGCACCATGCCCATGGGATCCATTCTCCGTACTGGTGGCTGAAATGCGCCGTCTGGGCGCGCCGGGACGACCATCCGCTGGTGACCGCCTATAACCGCTTTCTGGTCTGGGATCTGATGAAGAAGCCTTGGCTGACTCGTGGCCTGGATGCCGTACTGTCGCCGGTGATGGGCAAGAGCCTTGTCCTCTATTTCAGAGGAGTGCCGGGCCAGTGATGGACGGCAGTTTTGCATCGGGTTCGGCGCATCTGGCAAGGCTGGCAGCACCTGCCAAGCGCATCCAGCAGGTCCAGCTCGCTGATGGGCGCATACCGTGGTTCGAAGACGGCCCGTGGGATCCCTGGAACCATGTGGAATGCGCCATGGCCCTGACGGCCATGGGCGCCCTGGATGCATCAGCTGACGCGTTCGATCATCTCGCAGACGCGCAGCGCCGGGACGGCGCCTGGCTGGGCGAATATGGCAACGTTCTTCCAATGGTTGATAGGGATTATATCAGCCGGGAGCCTGCGCCGGCTTTCCTGGATTCGAACTTTTGCGCGTATCCGGCGGTTGGTGTCCTGCATTATCTCCTGGCGACCGGCGACCTGCAGCGCGTGCGCGACTGGTGGCCCATGGTCCGCCATGCGATCGACTTCGTGCTCGCGCTCCAGCGCACGGACGGGACCATCTCCTGGTCGTTCGAGGCCATGGGGACGGATGAAGACGACGCGCTGCTGGCGGGGAATTCATCGATCGCCAAGAGTCTCGAATGCGCTATCCGCCTGGCGGTCATTCTTGGCGAAGATACCTCTGGCTGGATCGCGGCCCGCAAGGTCCTGGTGCACGCGCTTCGACATCGCCCGGACGTCTTCGACCGCAAGGGGCGCGGCGCCCGATTCGCGATGGACTGGTACTATCCCGTCCTGTCAGGTGCCCTGACAAAAATTGTCGCAAAGAGGCGGATCGAAGCCGGTTGGGAGACCTTCGTGGCGCCGGCTCATGGGTGCAGGTGCGTCAGTTATGAACCCTGGGTGACGGTAGCGGAAACCGCAGAACTCGCCATGGCGCTGATTTCCGTCGGCGATCGCCAGCAGGCCGAGGCTCTTCTCCGAAAGCTGGATACGCTGCGTGACACCAGCGGCGTCTACTGGATGGGCTGGCAGTATGTCGAGCACACCGTCTGGCCGAAAGAGGCTCCGACATGGACCCAGGCCGCCGTGATCCTCGCCGACGGCGCCCTTCGCGGTTCGGCTTCCCACAGCCGCGTCCTTGTTGAGCCGGTGCTATAGACGACGTAGCAGACGCAGGCTCTTTACCGCGTTTTCCTCGGCGAACAGATCGGACGCGACGGCTCTCTTGTAGATTTCAAAAGGCGGACGGCCGCCGTCTGCGGGGTCCGGAAAGACATCGTGGATGGCAAGAACGCCGCCTGCCATGAGGTGAGGCGACCAGCCGCGATAGTCGTTGAGAGCGTGTTCCATTGTATGACCGCCATCGATGAGCACCAGGCTGAGGGGCGTGCGCCAGCGGCGAGCGATGTCGATGGAGCGACCGACGATGCTGACCACCGTCCCCTCAAGACCCGCCCGCCGGATCGTCTCGCGAAAGAAGGGCAGGGTGTCTACCGCTTCGGCTTTCTCGTCCCAGACCTCGGCATCGAAATAGTCCCAGCCCGGCTGGTTTTCCTCCGATCCGCGGTGGTGATCGACGGAGAACAGGAGTTCGCCAGCCTCGGCGCAGGCGGCCCCGAGATACAGCGCCGACTTGCCGCAATAGCCGCCAATTTCCAGCACAGGCCCTTTCCGGGCCTGCGTGCGCGCCGCCTCGATTAGCGCCTCGCCTTCATGAGGATCAAGAAAGCCTTTCACAGTGGCTGGATCGAGACCGAGTTTCATGCCTTGCCCCCTTTTTCGACGGGTTGCCGTAACACAATGTGATCCATTGACTTGTGACAAGGGGGGCTGCCCTAATAACATAAGTAATGCCGTAATGTTCGTCTCACAGTCGCTGACGGGGAACAGCCGATCTCAGTTTCCCGATCATACTGGATGCTGACGGCCGATTGATGGATGGTATGCATCGCGTCTGCAAGGCAATCCGGTAGGGCGATACCCACATTCAGGCTGTGCAGTTTCACGCCCCCCCCGAGCCTGACTATGTCCGAAGGAGGCCTGAAGGGCAGTGTCAGGGCAAACGGCCTTGAGAAGGCAATTCCAGCGGCGCAACCTCGGTAAATGGTCCAAAATCCGTTTCGCTACTTCAAGACCTCGCCTGAAATCATCCAGCTCGGCGTGATGATGTACATTCGATTTCCGCTATCGCTTCGCAATGTCGAAGACCTCCTTCATGAGCGCGGGATCGATATCTGTCACGAAACGATCAGGCAATGGGCAGATCGTTCCGGAACCTATTTCGCGAACAAGATCCGTAAGCGGAGGTCTGAGGCGGTGCGCCAGGTGCCGCAGTGGCGCTGGCATCTGGACGAGGTCTTTGTGAAAATCCGAGGCGAGAGGCACTATTTGTGGCGTACGGTGGATCACGAAGGGGAGGTGCTTGAAGCGTACGTCACGAAGAAGCGTGACAAGGCTGCGGCCCTGAAATTCCTCAGGAAAACGATGAAAAGGTATGGCAATCCGGAATTTGTTGTGACTGACTAACTACGTTCATACGGCGCTGCGATGAAAGAGATTGGTAACGTAAAACGTCTCGAGACGGGTCGCCATCTCAACAATCGCGCTGAAAATTCACACCAGCCTTTCCGGCGACGCGAGCGCGCGATGTCGCGCTTAAGGCGAATGCGAAGTCTTCAGAAATTCGCTTACGCCCATTCGTCTGTACACAATCATTTTGACATGGAAAGGCATCTCTACTCGCGATCAACCTTCAAAGCACAAGGCGGGTCACTTCTCGATGAAAACCTCGGGTCACTTCTCAGCAGAAATCAACACCACCTGCGATTGCGTCGCCCTGAACGATTGCGACCACCGGCCAGGGATAAGTCTCGATCGCGTGCAGCATCGGTTCGATGGATACCGCCCCGAACGTTCCTGCGTCTCGCACGCGCAAATCAAGGCCAGAACAGCACACGGAGCCTTCTGCGCGAATAACGGTGACGCGTTCTTCCACCGGTGGTGTCTGCCGAAAGGCGGCGGTCAGGCCCTCGAGCATTCCTGCGTCAAGGGCGTTGCGCTTTTCAACGCGTGCAAGCGTGATGGTCCTGACGCCGCCCGCGTTTTCAATCCTCACCGTCCCCAATCCGTTCCTCCCTCGCTCGACCTGTTTTTCAGATCGGCCGTAACCGGGGCTTCCGCCTTTCGTGGTCGGACTGGACGCGTCCCCCATGAATGCGCTAAGCAATAAGGAAATCATGATAAGAGAATAGGTATGATTAGAGAATAGGCATGGGTATCAACGGTAAATCTTACATAGTCGGCATCTACGAGCATCCGTGCCGTGTGGCGCTGGACAAGACGCTGCCGCAACTTCATGCCGAGATCGCGAAGGGTGCGCTGGCGGACGCAGGTCTTTCAAAGGACGATGTCGACGGATATTTTTGCGCCGGCGACGCACCGGGTTTGGGCCCGATCAATATGATCGAATACATGGGCCTCAACAATGTGCGTCATATGGACAGCACCGAGACCGGCGGGTCTTCCTACATCGTCCATGTCAATCACGCGGCGCAGGCCATCGCTGCGGGGCATTGCAATGTGGCGCTGATCACGCTGGCAGGCAGGCCGGTTGCGGACGCGAAAGAAGGCAAGCCCGTCCGTTACTACAACCAGCAAGCGCCGGACTTTCCGTTCGAAATGCCTTATGGCCCCAACGTCACGAATATGTACGCCATGTGTGCAATGCGGCATATGTACGAATACGGCACCACCAGCGAGCAACTCGCATGGATCAAGGTCGCCGCATCCCATCACGCCCAGTACAATGAACATGCCAGGCTGCGCGACGTTGTGACCGTGGAGGATGTCGTCAACTCGCCGATGATCGCCGATCCGTTGCACAGGCTCGACTGTTGCGTCATCACCGACGGTGGCGGCGGCATTGTGATGGTGAGCCCGGAAGTGGCGAAGTCACTGAAACGTACCCGCGTCAAGGTTCTCGGCGCCGGTGAGGCGCCCAAGCATCTCGCGGCGGGCCAGGTCGATCTGACCTATTCCGGCGCGCGGTGGAGCGGGCCTAAAGCGTTCGCTGAAGCTGGTGTCACGACCGCCGACATTAAATACGCTTCCATCTATGATTCCTTCACTATTACAGTGCTGGAAACGCTCGAAGATCTGGGTTTCTGCAAAAAAGGCGAGGGCGGGAAGTTCGTCTCGGACGGCAATCTGATTTCCGGCGTCGGCAAGTTGCCCTTCAATACGGATGGCGGGGGATTGTGCAACAATCACCCGGGCAATCGCGGCGGCATGACCAAGGTTCTTGAAGCGGTTCGTCAGGTTCGCGGTGAGGCTCATCCGAAGGTTCAGGTTCGCAACTGCGATATTGCTCTGGCGCATGGAACCGGCGGACTTCTTGGATCGCGTATGGGCAGCGCAACCGTTATTCTGGGGAACGAAGACGCATGAGCACCGATCAGAAAAACAAGATCAATCTTGTCGTCAATTCCGAGAGCAAGCCCTACTGGGAAGGTGCCGCCAAGGGGCAACTCCTGATCCGGACTTGCAACGCCTGCGGCAAGGCGCATTACTATCCGCGGACGATTTGCCCGCATTGCTTCTCGGAGGACACGGCATTCGTCGAGGCTTCGGGCAGTGGCGTGATCTACAGCTATTCGGTCACGAGGCAAGCCAAGCCGCCTTATGTCATCGCCTATGTCAAGCTTGATGAAGGGGTTTCAATGCTCACGAATATCGTCGATTGCGAAATCGACAAGATTAGCATCGGACAGAAAGTCAAGGTCAAATTTAACAAGGCCGAAGACGGATATGCGCTGCCGGTGTTCACGTCCGCATGATGCGGAATTTTCGTCAAACGGCATTCCGGCGGGTTTGACTTCCTGCCGGAACGTCCGGCGACGGGTCGGTTGAGACAACGGACGGTTAAGGACGGAACGGCTTGATCGCAAAAAAAGCCGACCCCCGAGGACCGGATTTTTCAGGGAGGATTATATGGCGTGGAATTTCGGCGACATTCTCGACAGTATCTCGGCGGTTTTACCGCAGGATGCGCCTGCCCTAATTCATGGCGATCGGGTGATCACATGGGGAGAGACGACACGGAGGTCCAACAATCTCGGGCACGCGCTTATCGCGCGAGGAGCCAGGCCCGGCGACAAGGTCGCGTTCTATATGCGAAACCGGCCCGAATATGTCGAGACCATGGCGGCCTGCTTCAAAAGCCGTCTCGTCCATGTCAACATCAACTACCGCTACAAGGCGGACGAAGTTTTCTACATCTTCGATGACTCCGACGCGCAAACGGTCGTTTACGGTTCCGAGTTCCGGGACATCATCGACGAATTGAAAGACCGGCTGACGAAAGTCGTCACTTTCATTGAGGTGAACGAAGACGGATCCGCCGCGCCCTTCGCGGAAAATTACGAAAAGATCGTCACTGGCGGAGATGGCGCGCCGCTCGGCCTCGAGCGGTCTCCGGACGATTTGCTGTTTATCTATACGGGTGGCACGACGGGCATGCCCAAAGGCGTCATGTGGCGCCACGACGACATGCGCGAAGCTCAGCTTACGACGCTTCGAGCGCTGGGCCCGATCCCGGAGACACTTCCTGCGTTGGTCGAATTTGTCAAGACTTCCGGTCCGGGCCCCAAGGCGATGCCTGCCTGCCCGCTGATGCACGGCACCGGATTCATTACGGCTATCGGCAATATGATGAGCGGCGGCTGCATCGTTACGCTGGAGAGCCCGACCCTCGACGCGCATGAACTCTGGTCGGTGGTTTCGCGCCGTGGTGCCAATTCGCTGGCGATTGTCGGCGACGCTTTCGCCCGACCAATGCTGGCGGCGCTCGATGAGGCGCCCGGCAAATACAACATCAACAGCGTCGTCTCGATCGTTTCTTCCGGCGTTATGTGGAGTACGGAAGTGAAGCGCGGCCTGCTCAGGCATATGCCGAATGTCATTTTGATGGATTCCTTCGGCGCCTCGGAGGGATTGGGTTTCGGCAGTTCGATCATGACGAGCGCAGGCGAGGTCAAGACCGCCAAGTTCCAGATCGGCGGCCGGTGCCGCGTGTTCGATGAAAACGATCAGCCGGTCGAACCCGGCAGCGGCAAGCCGGGAATCATCGCCTTGGGGGGGGCGATACCCGTTGGCTATTACAAGGATCCGGAAAAGACCGCCAAGACCTTCAAGACCATCGCCGGGGCCCGCTATTCCATTCCAGGCGATTGGTGCATTGTGGAAAAAGACGGTAGCCTGACATTGTTGGGACGCGGCAGCGTCTGCATTAACACGGCGGGCGAGAAGGTCTACCCGGAGGAGGTCGAGGAAGTTTTGAAGACTCATCCCGCCGTCGAGGATGCGCTTGTTGTCGGAGTGCCCGACCAGAAATGGGGTCAGGCGGTCACCGGCATCGTCATGTTGGCGAACGGCGCAAAATTTGATGAAGAGGATTTGCGCAAACACGTCCGCTCGCACCTTGCTGGCTATAAAACACCCAAACGCATACTGGTTGGGGCCGTGCCTCTTCGCGCGTCGAACGGCAAGGCCGACTACAAGAGCGTTACCGATTTCGCAAAGCGCGAGCTTGGGGTTGCCTAGACGACAACTTGAGTGACTGCGCCGGAGACGGCGCGGCTGTTCCCCGTCAGCGACTGTGAGACAGATCGGCAAAATTGCTTAAGGAGGATTTCTGGCTCATCGTAACTGATACGAGGAGTGAAGATGAGACAGAAATCCGGGCCGCAGGAGAGTTCGGCCGAGAAGCATGT
>NZ_NCJT01000348.1 GCF_002282565.1 Hyphomonas sp. 34-62-18 | reverse complement strand
GCGGCGGATGCCGGAGAAAGGCGCCTGTTAGGCGACAGCTTTCTTCGCGATGTCGCGCTTGATCTTGAGGGCCTTGTCGGACAGGCCATCTTCCTTCGCCTTGGCGAGGAAAGCGTCGAGGCCGCCGAGCTTGTCGACCGTGCGCAGGGCTTTCGCCGCGATGCGCAGTTTGAAGTCCTGGTTCAGGGCTTCAGAGTGCAGCGTAACCTGCACAAGGTTGGGCAGATAGCGACGCTTGGTCTTGATCTGCGAGTGGCTGACGATATGGCCAACCATCGGCTTGGTGCCAGTGAGTTCACATTCGCGGGACATGGGCCTCGCTCCGAAAAAGAGGTGTTCTTTGATCTGAAGGCGCGCGTCTACAGTCTGCGGGGGCGCCCTGTCAACCGCCGCAATCAGGCTTGCGGGCCGAGAAATGCGCTCCCATGTCACGCTCTGTCACTTTATGTCAGTGGGCGGGGCCTGAAGAATGCGGCATCTTAGGGGCTGGTTCGTTCAGGCGGCGTTGGGACAGGGCGACTTATATAGACCTAGAAAGCTGGCCGTTTGCGCCCGCCCGACCAGAAGGATCGACCCTCCCATGAAGCGCCTCCTGCTTGCTGCCGCCGCCACTCTGGCCCTTACCGGCCTTTCCACCGCCGATACCACGCCTGCCGCGCCCAAGGGGGGCCTGCTGGCCAATGTGAAGGCTGGCGAGCCCATGCGCATGATCTATGAGCTGGACGCGCGGGCGATGATCCTCATCATTCCTGCCACCGGCCGGGCGAGTTTCGATGTGGAGATGAAGCCGAACACCTACACGATCAAATCCAAGGTGCGCACAACGGGACTTGCCGATATTTTCGTCAATTATGACATGGAACTGGCCGCCTCCGGCCATGTGCGGCCCGATGAGCTGAAAACCGCCGGCTATGTCTCCCAGAACCGGGACGGGAAGAAAAACCGCCGCGTTGAGCTGTCCATGAAAAAAGACGGCTTCACAATGACGGCCAATCCGCGTTTTGGCGATCTGGGCGACCCGGCCGCCACGCAGGAACAGGCGATCCTGGCGAATGACCCGCTGACGGCGCTGATCACCTTCGCGCTGGAGCCGCGCGCCAAGGGCGCCGACCCGTGCGGCGGGCCGATCCGCGTGTTCGACGGCAAGCAGCTGACCTATCTGCATCTGAAGAATGCCGGCAAGGCGAATGTGAAAAGCCCCGCCTGGAGCGGCCAGGCCATCGAATGCCATGTCACCATGGACAAGATCGCCGGTTACAAGGCGGGCGAAGTGAACAAGGACACGCTGACGGGCATCGATGGGCCGCTGCGCATGTATCTGGCGCCGCTGGAAAACGGCGCGCATGTGCCGGTGCGGATCGTGGCGGATACCGACAAGATCGGCAAGGTGACCCTGCAGGCCCGCACCCTGCGCTTTGAGCCGCTGCAGACCACCTCTGCCCAGGCTGGCGGCGCAGGCGGGGCGAAGTAACCACCCCTAGTCCACCGGCAATTTTCGCAGGGCGCTGACGAGACCGGCCATGTCTTCCGGCAGGGGCTGCTCGAAGCGGAGCGTTTCGCCTGTGATGGGATGGACAAAGCCGAGCACGGCGGCGTGGAGGGCCTGGCGCGGAAAAGCGCGGGCAGCCGCGAGGGCGGCATCATAGTCTGCCTCCGGCGCCGCAGGCGATTTCCAGGCCATGATGCCGGACTGGCGGCCATAGACCGGATCCCCGATCAGCGGCGCGCCGACATGCGCCATATGCACCCGGATCTGATGCGTGCGCCCGGTTTCGAGCCGGCATTCGATCATCGCGGCAGCAGGCAGCCGGGTAGCGCGGTCTTTATAGCCATAGGTTTCGATAGCCCGGTAATGGGTTACGGCGTGGCGGGCCGCCGGGCTGTCAGGATTCTTGTGAACCGACATTTTCTTGCGGTCGCTTTCCGAGCGGGCGATGGCGGCCTCAATCGTGCCTGACAGGGGACGCGGGGCGCCGCGCGTGATGGCGCGGTAGAGCCGGTCGATGTCATGACGTTCGAAAAGGGCCGCTAGCCCGGTATGGGCTGCTTCTGTCTTGGCGGCGACCATCACGCCGCTGGTCAGCTTGTCGAGCCGGTGGACGATGCCGGGACGCTCGACCCCGCCGATGCCGGAAAGCTGGCCCTG
>NZ_NCJT01000347.1 GCF_002282565.1 Hyphomonas sp. 34-62-18 | reverse complement strand
TCATTACCGCTCAGCGTGCTTATGAAATGAACAGCCAAGTGATCACCACGGCCAATCAAATGATGTCCACCTTGACTCATCTGTAATATCATGTCCCGCATGAGCGAAGAGCAGTCCCGCGTGCTGCGCTGGCCGCTGGCGGTTCCCCTGGTCAGCCGCTGGCTGCCCGCAGCCACCTTCGACCTACGCGAACTCATGGCCATCCGCGTTGACATACAAAACGAACGTTTTGCAGAAGGCGCGGCGCCGGCCGGCAACATCCTCATTGATGCGACGGATAACTTCGAGACACGCTTCCTGCTCAACCGGCTCGCCCATGCCAGCGGGCGCCATCTGGTCTCCGGCGCGGCAAGCGGATGGACAGGTCAGGTCAGCGTGTTTGCCTCCGGCCGCATTGCCGAAGCGCCCTGCTATGCCTGCTGGGTGCCGGAAATGCCGCCCGCCGCCGAGGGCTGCGATGAGGTGGGCGTGGTTGGCGCGATTACCGGCATGACAGGCTCTGCCATGGCGCTCGAAGCGGTGAAGCTGATCACCGGTGCGGGCGACCCGCTCATCGGGCGCATCCTTCTCATCGACGGGTTGCGAGCCGAAATGCGAACGGCCCGCCTGCGGAAAGATTCTCAGTGTCCGGTCTGTTCAATCTGAACAGAAGGTTTGACAGGCAGGTCTCCTCTGGCCTTACTCGCGAAGCAGTTATCTTGATCGGATTCTTCGCGTCAGATGTTTTCCCGCTTCCTCGCTGTCATCGTCACGCTCGGCGTCATCCTGTTTGCAGGCTGGTGGTCACTGAAGCGCGACGACATTCCCTACGATCAGCTTGAGACCATCTATGCGAGCTCTGACAGCCGTTACCTCGCCCTGGATGAAGACACGCGGATTCACTTCCGGGATGTGGGCCCGCGCGACGCGCCGGTGATCGTTCTGGTGCATGGCTTTTCCGCCTCGCTCCACACCTGGGAGCCCTGGGTGGCTGATCTGAAACGCGATTACCGCGTCATCAGCCTGGACCTTCCCGGCCACGGCCTTTCCCGCTGTATCGACAATGACGAGATCGGCACAGACCAGTTTGTCGACGTGATCAACCGCGTGACAGAAGCCGTCAAAGCCGAGCGTTTCACCCTGGCGGGCAATTCGATGGGCGGCAGCGCGGCCTGGAATTATGCCCTCGCCCATCCGGAAAAACTTGAAGGCCTCGTGCTGGTGGATGCTGCCGGCTGGCCGCGCAGCGACGCAGAAAGCGATGACCGGCCTTTCATCTTCCGCCTGCTGGAGATCGGCATTGCCCGCAAGCTCGTGAAGGATCTCGACATGTCGTCGCTGATCCGGCCGGGCTTGGAAGACAGTTTCGCTGATCCGAGCTTCGTCACCGATGCAATGGTCGACCGCTACGCCTCCCTCTCCCGCGCGCCCTGCCACCGGGAAGCGCTGCTCGCCCTTTCCGCCGGACGCGGCGGCCGTGCTGAGGCGAGCGCCGAGCGCCTTTCTGCGATCACCGTGCCGACGCTGGTGATGCATGGAGAGCAGGACAAGGTGATCCCTGCTTCGCACGGCGAGCAGTTTGCCGCCGCCATTCCAGGCGCAGATCTGAAACTTTATCCGGATGTCGGCCATCTGCCGCAGGAAGAAATTGCGGCACAGTCCGTAGCGGACCTGAGGGCATTTCTGGCTAGCCGCGTGCATGGCTCGCCGGCAGAGGATGCCGGCCTGCCCACGAACTGAGAACAGCAAAATATCTTTAGAGGATGGCTGGGATCACCCGGTCAGGCGGGCGGTGCCCATCCGCGAAGGTCTTGATGTTGATGATGACCTTCTCACCCATCTCGGTGCGACCCTCAATGGTGGCCGAGCCCATATGCGGCAGCAGCAGCACGTTTGGCAGGCCCATCAGCTCCGGGTTGACCGCCGGCTCGCGCTCAAACACGTCGAGCCCTGCCCCGGCGATTTTTCCGGCGCGGATCGCGCGGGCGAGCGCTGCCTCATCAATCACTTCGCCCCGCGCCGTGTTGATGATGTAGGCCTCCGGCTTCATCAGATTGAGCCGCCGGGAGTTGATCAGGTGGAAGGTCGCCGGCGTGTGCGGGCAGTTGATGGACACAATGTCCATCCGCGCCAGCATCTGGTCGAGCGAATCCCAATAAGTCGCCTCCAGGCTTTCCT
>NZ_NCJT01000346.1 GCF_002282565.1 Hyphomonas sp. 34-62-18 | reverse complement strand
GATACGCGCCTCCTGAAGACACTGGAGGGCGTACCGACCTCCACGACAATCCTTCCGATTGACCATCAGGGCCGCCGCCCGACGCTGCATGCGCCTGGCGCTGGCTCCATTCCGCCGCTGACGGATGAACTGATGGCCGCTACCGCCGATGTGCGCTGCCTGCATTACGCGGCCATCGGCGCGCCGACATTTGATGGCGGGGCGGGCGAAAGGCTGGTGGCGGCGGCGAAGGCGGCGGGGGCGCTGGTGACATGTGATCTCATCGCGCCGAGACCGGATGCAAAGGAAGAACTCGCGCGGATCCTGCCACATGTGGACTGGTTCCTGCCGAGTGCGGACGAAGCGCGGCTTCTGACCGGGGAAGATGATCTTCAGGCGGCGGCAGACGCATTTGTGTCGATGGGCGCGAAAAACTGCGTGATCAAGGATGGCGGGCGCGGCGCCGTGATGGCAGCCGGCAGCCTGCGTGGGCGGTTGCCGGCCTTCGACATCACAGTGGTGGACACGACGACGTGTGGCGATTCCTTCTGCGCAGGCTTTATCGCGGGCAGTCTCAAGGGGCTGAGCGACCTTGACGCGCTGAAATTTGCGGCAGCGACCGCCGCCATGGTGGCGCAGGGGCTGGCGACCTATGGCAAGCTGGAGAGCTTTGAGCAGGTGGAAAACGCTGTCAAAATCTTGCCCGTGAAGGAGACTGCCGCATGATGAGCGAACAGGAAGCAAAGCTGCGGACGCAGATTGTCGAGGTGATGGCGGCGATGGATGCGCGCGGCCTGAACCGGGGAACATCGGGCAATGTGTCAGCGCGGCTGGGCGAGGATATGCTGGTGACGCCGACGGGCGTGCCGCCGTCCATGCTGGCGCCGGAACATATCGTTCGGATGGGGCCAGATGGCAGCTTTGATCCAGCGGGCATGAAACCATCGAGCGAGTGGCAGATGCACTGGAAGCTGCTTCAGCTGCGCCAGGATGTGAACGCTGTGGTGCATTGCCATTCGCGCTTTGCCACGACACTGGCCTGCGCCAACCGGCCGATCCCTGCCCTTCACTATATGGTGGCCGTCAGCGGGGGACCATCTGTGCCAGTGGCACCCTATGCGACGTTTGGATCGGCCGAGTTGGCCGAAGCCGTCTGCGAGACACTTTCCGGGCAATTCGGCACGCTGATGGCCAATCACGGACAGATCGTTGTGGCACCAAGCCTCAAACAGGCGCTGCTCATTGCCGAAGAGATTGAGGAGCAAGCCGCGATTTACTGGGGCACGCTCGCCATTGGTGGGCCGACGCTTCTGGCGGATGATGAGATGGCGCGCATTGCCGACCGTTTCAGATCGTATGGGCAGAAGAAGAAGCCATAACATCCGGGTGCGGCCTCTTCGCGCTTGCACATATGGTAATGATGGCTACCATTAATCCATAGAGATTGATGGGAGCCCCCGATGCTGGCTTGTTACACTGACCGCCTGAGCCTTCACCCTGGCGAGACTTTCGCCCTTCATATCAGCGTGGAGAATGGCCCCTGCCGGCTGGAGATCGCGCGCGTTGGCAAGGCCCGCGAGATTATTCATACGCAGGATGGGATCGTGGCGGGCCACCACCCGGCGCCGGCAGATGCTGACCGCAAAGGGTGCGGCTGGCCGGTGGCGCTGGAGGTGATGGCGGGCGCGGATTGGCGGACGGGCTATTACGACATTGTGCTGACCGATGCGGCGGGCGAGCAGACGCATCATTTCGTCTGCATCAAGCCAGCCAAGGGCAAGGCAGGATCGAAGGCGGTACTGGTGCTGGCGACGAACACCTATCATTCCTACAATTGGTGGGGCGGCGCGAACGCCTATTCCAACGTGACCGGGCTGATGACCGGCACCGTGCACTTTGACGAGGCAATGGACCAGGCGATTGGCGTGTCTTCTACGCAGCGCCCGTTCACGCAGATGATCATCGCCGCGCCGGAGGATGCCCCGCGCCTGATCAACATGCGCGCGCGAGGCTTCAAGGAGAAGCCCTGGACGGCGGACCCCGTTTGGATGCGCAAGCACCGCATCTCGCCTTATGACGGTTCTGCCGGTTTCCTCAACAAATGGGAACATGCCTTTGCGGCGTGGACGGAAGAACAAGGCTATGTCTTCGACTATGTAACCGATTATGATCTGGATACG
>NZ_NCJT01000345.1 GCF_002282565.1 Hyphomonas sp. 34-62-18 | reverse complement strand
GTGATCTCCGCGGCTGAACCAGTGATGAAACACTCGCTGAAGGTCGGCAGCTCATCCGGGAAGATCGCCCGCTCGACCACTTCGATCTGCCGGGCCTTGGCCAGCGCAATCGTCGTCTGCCGGGTCAGCCCGTTTAGGAAACAGTCCGGCGTCGGCGTGTGCAATACGCCGTCCCGCACGAAGAAGATGTTGGCGCCCGTCGCCTCGGCAATCTGGCCGCGATAGTCCAGCATCAGCGCGTCCTGATAGCCGGCCTTCTCGGCGGCATGTTTGGAGAGGGTGCAGATCATGTAGAGGCCAGCGGCCTTGGCATGGCAGGGCGCCGTATCGGGGGCCGGGCGGCGCCATTCGGCATGGGTCAGGCGGATGCCCTTCATCTTGTCAGCGAAGTAATCGCCCCAATGCCAGACAGCCACGGCCAGGTGGATCGTATTGTTCTGCGCCGAAACGCCCATCATTTCAGATCCGCGCCAGGCCACCGCGCGCACATAGGCGCTGTCGAGGCCGGACTTCTCCAGCGCTTCCTTCTTCGCCTTCTCCAGCTCCTCGACGCTGAACGGAATGTCGAAGCCCATGATCTTCGCCGAATTGTGCAGGCGCTTGGAATGGTCCAGCGAGCGGAAGATCTTGCCGCCATAGGCCCGCTCCCCCTCAAACACGGAGGAAGCGTAGTGCAGCGCATGGGTCAGCACGTGAACCTTGGTGTCGCGCCAGGGTACGAAAGACCCATCCATCCAGATGTATCCGTCACGGTCATCATAAGGGATGGCAGCCATTGAGTACGCTCCTCGCTTGCACTTTTGGTTGGGTTCGCGTTCATTTCCGACTTATGGCTCAATCCGTCAACCTGACCCGCCCATTTGACCCCCGCCTCTTCCTGACCGACCAGGAACTCGACAGAGGCGCAGGACTCCTGATTTCAGGGGCAGATGAGCTTATGCGCGCAGCAGAATCGGCCCGCAAAAAGGCTGGTCTGAGCAAGTCTGAGATGCAGATTCTCATGGCAATCCGCTACCGGCCTGGCCTTACGGTCAGCCAATTGCGGGGCCAACTCGGCATGACCGTGCCAACTTTTGCCCGGATCATTGGCCAGCTGGACACACGCGGGCTGATCGAACGGGCCCGCGAAGGCTCTGATGGCCGCCGCCGCAAACTTACCCTGTCTGACGCCGGCACGACATTAACGACCCCGATCACCATCGAGCTGCGCGAACGCCTTAGGGTGGCTTTCCGCGCCTGCGGACCCGAAGCGGTTGCTGGCGCGCGTTTCCTGCTCGAGGCGCTGGTGAAATGAAGAGCCCGTCATGAGCCTGAGAGACCCCTCCCACATTCTGATCGTCGACGATGATGACCGCATCCGCGACCTCACAAAGCGCTTCCTCACGCTCAAGGGCTACCGGGTGACAAGCGCGCCAGATGCCGCCGGCGCCCGGCGGTTGATGGAAAATATGACCTTCGATCTCGCCGTGCTGGATGTCATGATGCCGGGCGAAACGGGGCTGGAACTGCTTGAGCGCATCCGGTCCGGCCCGGCCAAGGCGACCCCGGTGATGCTGCTGACCGCGCGCGGCGAGGCCCGCGACCGGATTGAAGGCCTTCGCCTTGGCGCCGACGACTATCTGGCCAAGCCGTTCGAGCCTGAAGAACTCGCCTTGCGCTGCGAGGCCATCCTGCGCCGCTCACAAAAGCCTGCCCCTCCCCCGGAGGAGATCGAAATGTCCGGCCTTGTCTTCAATGTTGAGCGGGGCGAACTGAAGGCAGGCGACCAGCGCATTCGTCTGACCGATGCAGAAGTGCAGCTGCTGACCATCCTGGCGCGCACCCCCGGCGAAGCCATCAGCCGGGAAGACCTCGCAGAGATGACGTCGGCGGGCCTTGAGCGCTCGGTCGATGTGCAGGTGACCCGCCTGCGCCGCAAGATCGAGCCCAACCCCAAAGAGCCGATCCATATCCAGACCGTGCGGGGCGTTGGCTACCGCCTGATGCCGGACTGAGACGCAGATGCTGCGCCTGAGAGACATCACCCCCCGCGGCCTCTATGCCCGCAGCCTGCTGATCATTCTGGCGCCAGTGCTGATCATCCTGTGTCTGATGACCTGGTACTATTATTCCAACCATATTGCAGAAGTGAACCGCAAGCTGGGCCAGGGCATCGCGCGCGACGCGTCT
>NZ_NCJT01000090.1 GCF_002282565.1 Hyphomonas sp. 34-62-18 | reverse complement strand
GCCCGCTTCGTCACCAAAGCCCAGGATGAAGACGGCGCCGGGCAATGGGAAGCCCTCTCCCCCCGGGCGGCCGAAAGCTGGCCGATGCGCTGGAACGGCCTCACCTTCACCGCGCGGCGCACCGCTTTCCGCCATATGGGCGTCTTCCAGGAACACTCCGTACACTGGCGATTTGCCCAGGAGCAGATCCGCGCCGCCCGGCGCCCGCTGAAAGTGCTCAACCTCTTTGGCTATACCGGCATGATGTCGCTCGCCTGCGCAGCGGCCGGCGCCGAAGTCGTTCACCTGGACGCCAGCCCCAAATCCAACGGCTATGGCAAGGACAACCAGTCCCTCTCCGGCCTGGATGATCGCACCATCCGCTGGATTGCCGACGACGCGATGAAATTCGTCGCCCGCGAAATCCGCCGCGGCAGCAAATATGACGGCATCGTGCTCGACCCGCCAAAGTTTGGCCGCGGCCCGAAGAACGAGACCTGGCGGTTCGAGGAAAGCCTTCCGGAACTGCTCGACGGCGTCCGCGACCTTCTGAGCGGCGAGCCGCGCTTCGTCATCGCCACGGCCTATGCCGTGCGCCTTTCTTATCTTGCTGTTGCCCAGGCGTTGGGCGACCGGCTGAAGCCTTATGGCGGCGTCATGGAAATGGGCGAAATGGCCCTGCCCCAGCAGGGGTCAGACCGCCTGTTGCCCACCGCGCTCTATGCGCGCTGGCGGGCGGCCTGACGCCGCCCTGCCCCTTGAGGATTTCAGAGCGCTTTGCTACCCGGGATCTTCGCCCGCTCGCGCTCGACCCAGCCTTTTCCGCCGGCGACGACATCCATGCCTTCCCAGGGCTCATTCTTGCAGATCACATCGCGGGACCGCGCCACGGCATGCCCGATGATCGGGTAGAAGGCCGTGTCTTCGTCCTGCCCGAACGCGCTGCCTTCGAAATCATAGCGCGTGCGCTGGCCCATCTTCACTGTATCCTGGGCGCAGTTAAGTGTCGCATACGGATATTCCTGCCACGCGATGTACCGGCCATTGAGGTCAACTTCGTCCGGCATGTAGACATACACCATGCGGAAATAGGCAAGGTCGCCCTCGCGCACGGCCGGCTGGCTGATGAAGACGGCAAAGCGCTCGTCCTGCTGGATGATCTTGCGCCATTCCGGCGCCGGCAGATCGGGCACGGCAGAAACGGCCGCCGGGGCTTCGGGCGCCTCCGGGACGCTCGCACACGCCGCCACGAGGCCCGCCACGGCAAGCCCCGCCAGCATCTTCAAAGGTCGGTTGAGGGTCATGTCGATCTCCCATGTGATGGATGATCCCAGAATGACAGACCGCGCCGCCCTGTAATCCCCCTCAACAGGGGGTGTCCGGCGCAGGTTCAAATGCCCGGACAAACAGCCCTGAGCCTGGTTCATGTGAGGCCTCAAAGGGGCTGATACGGAACCCGCTGAAAAAAGAAAACGGCGGCCCCGAAGGACCGCCGTTCCCTGATTTTCGCTATCGCGGACTTCTTAGAAGTCGAGCGTCAGGCCGACGAAGACGTAGCGGCCCATAGCGTCGTAGGTCTGCGGGTAGGTGTTGCCGTTACCCGTGGTGCCAACCGAAGCCGAAAGCGGCGGATCATCATCCAGAACGTTATTCACGCCGAAGCGGAACGCGGCCCAATCCTTGACAGCCCAAGTACCCGACAGATCGAAGTAGTCCTGAGCGTCCAGTGTGGAGTCAACGCGGCCAGTTGCACCCGTGTCGAGATCCACAGCCCCGATATGGCGCCAGGTCACGTTCAGACCCAGACCATCATAAGGCGTCGCCCAAGCGAGGCGGGCCCGGTGACGGTATTCCGGGGTCGGCGTACCGCAGTCGTTGCCGTACTTGCCGACGCAATCAAATTCAGCAAACGGCTGGTTGATTGGATCCACAGTGAAGCTGTCGAGATAGGTACCATTGTAGGTCAGGTTGATACCGCCAAAATGGCCGATATCGAAGCCGTAAGCACCCGAAAGGTCGATGCCGGACGTCTGAATACCACCAATGTTCAGGTTGAGGTCCTGAATAAGGCCACCAGGTGTCCAGAATGCACCGGTACCCGGATTACGGGTGATGCGGCTGCAAGCGTCAGCATCGCCTTCGAAGTAGCACAGCTGCGTTGTCACCGACGAGCCAACCGACGAAATCGCTTCGGTGATCTCGATGTCGTAGTAGTCAACAGACAGCGACAGACCAGGAATGAAGGCTGGCGTTGCAACAAGACCAACCGTGAAGGTCGTTGCCTCTTCCGGATCCAGGTTCGGGTTACCACCGGTCAGCTGGTTATACTGGCCAGCGGGGGAGGTTGCGAAACCAGCGTTTGCCTGAGCCAGCGTCAACTGATGGGGTGCGGTACCAATACAAGCTGCAGCGGATGCCGTGCCGTCACCAGCCGGGTCGGTGAAGTCACACGGATCATCGTCCAGATCGAAGAGGCCAAGACCTTGGGAAGTGAACAGGTCAATGACGTTCGGTGCGCGGACGGCCTTCTGGTAGCTTCCGCGGAAGCGGAAGTCAGAGGTCGGAGCATATTCTGCACCAAGCTTCCAAGCCTCAGAACTGATCCCGGTCGAGTAATCCGAAACGCGGACAGCACCGTCGAGCGACAGGAGCTCGATGCCCGGACGTCCGGTGACCAGCGGCAGCTGGAATTCGCCGAAGATATCATAGACGTCGATGGCACCGGACAGCGGCAGCGTCGGACCACCCTGACCTGCACCGTCACCGGTTGCGAAGCTAACGTCCACAGTCTGAGAAATGGCGTCGCGGCGATACTCAAGACCGGCAGCGATTTTCAGACCCTCGTCGGACGTCGGCAGCTGGAAGCCGTACTGACCGAGATCACCGGTGATCGACGCCGTAACGACGGATTGCTCTGTCGTGCCGTTCTGGAGCAGCGGGACCTGAACATAGTCGAGGAGATCCTGGCCGATACCACCTGGAACAAATGGGTTGTAGGGTACGCAGTTCGGATCAGAACCGTCGATGGCGCTACGGCATGCCGGCAGGCCCGTCTCAGGATCGGTGATCACGTCAAGAGCGCGGGTAAGGCGCGCCGTCGAGAACTCGTTGCCATAGGCACGGGTCAGGGTCACCTGGCTGAACTGGGCAGAGACGTCATAGTCAAAGCCAGGAATATCCATCAGCGGCCCATTGAAGCCAACAACGCCGCGATAGGTCTGGTAGCCCAGATTGTCCTGGCGACCGCCACCTTCCGTGTTCCGGCGGCCGATGTACATCGTCACCGAGTCGCCGGCAGCAATAGCAGCGGGCGTACAGCCATTCACAGCAGTGATAGCTGCCGGCAGTAGCGGGTTGTCACAGTTGATCGATGCAGTCGAGAAGAAGTTGCCCGAAGGCGCAATCTGCGAATTGGACTGATAGTCCATGAACATGAAGTTCGCGTATGCGTTCACATACGGATTGACTTCGTAGTCAGCGAAGAAGCCGGCAGTGTAACGCTGGTCCGGGCGCTGATAGTAGTTGAGCGGGCCGAAGTTGTACTGGTCGGTAGCGTTGCTCCAAGGACGATAAGCACCGGTCGCACGATCGAAAGTCAGATCGAACGTTGCAAAGTCGGTGAAACGTGCCGGATCAGCAGTACCCGAACCACCGCAGGTGAAGCCGGTGGAGTTTGCGCCGCCAATGGCGCAGGATGAGTAATCAAACGACTTCTGCAGAACCTCATCGTTGTTCCGGTAGCCAACATAGCCGACGAAACCACCGCGACCATCATCGGTTTGGAAGCCGATAACACCAGTGATTTCCTTGCTGTAACCTACGGTGACATTGTCAGGCGGAAGCTGGAATTGTGCCGGATTGGTCGTAGCGCGGCTTTCGATCACGTCGCGCAGGTTGCCGTTCGTGTCGTAGTCGTTCTCATGGTTGAAGAAGCCATACTGGGCGTCAACCTGAACACCTTCGAAGTCTTTCTTCATGATGAAGTTGACGACGCCCGAAATAGCGTCCGAACCGTAGACAGCCGAAGCACCGCCGGTCAGCACGTCAACACGCTCGACGAGCTGGCCAGGGATCAGGTTGAGGTCGGCGGCCGGGTCATTCGGCGAACCGTAAGGCAGACGCTTGCCATCGATCAGGACAAGGGTCCGGGTTGCACCAAGATTACGCAGCGAAACCGTTGCCGTGCCCGATGCGCCGTTCGAAACGGTCGAGTTCTGGGCCGCAAAAGCCTGTGGAAGCTGAGTCACGAGGTCTTCAACGCGCGTCACGCCCTGAAGCTTGAAATCTTCCGATGACACCGAAGAAACCGGGCTGGTGGTGGTCAGGTTCGGCGACTGAATGCGCGAACCGGTGACCGTGATCATCTGCTGACGAGCTTCCGCTTCCGGAGCTGCATCAGTCGTTGTCACAGCAGTTTCATCTTCCTGTGCGATGGCGGGCACAGTTGCCGAAACGGCAAACATCGCGCCAGCGATCATCGACGACATCAGAAGACGTGTCTTGAGGTTATTGTCACTCATAAGTGTGCTCTCTCCCGTAAAAGTTGCCCGCAACAGCGAGCGTCCACCAACCCTCTAGGCGGACAATTGCACGGAGTTAAGGTTTGCTCGCGGCTGCAAGTCAATCACGGTTTATCAAAATCGTCATGAAAGTCGGCGACTGTGGCACCAGCGCCTCACTTGCCGACACCTGATGGTTAACAAGGCCTTATTTTGTGTCACACGCGCAAAGTTTTGCCGCGCCCGGCCGGACGCGGCAAACCTGCCCAGAAGGCCGGAGGCGGCGGGGTTTGCCGCCCCTTCCCCGCTTTGGTTTAGGGCTCAGCCGCCCTTCATCCCGTCCCGGCACAGGAAGCGCGACCGGTGGATGTCCTTGGCGTTGTCTTCCCAGCCGGTCAGCGTCGGGTCGACCAGGTTTTGCGTCACCTGCACCCACATCGGGGTGATCGGATACTCCTCCAGCATCAGCGATTCGGCCTTGGCGAAGATTTCGGCCCGCTTCTGCAGATCCAGTTCCAGGTTCGACTGGGCCAGCAGCGCGTCATACTCGGCATTGGCGTAGCGGCCATAGTTCTGCTGGCCGGTGGTCGATTGCAGCAGGTAGAGGAAGTTGATCGGGTCATCGAAATCCGCGAGCCAGGCGGCATCCGAGACCTGGAAGTCGTTCTGGCGCAGCCGCGCATAGAGGACTTTGGTGTCCTGGCGCACGATCGTGGGCTGCACCCAGTCGCCGATCTCCGCCCAGTTCTGCTGGGCCACAGGCGCAACTTTTGGATTGTCACCGGTCGAGCGGTGCGTGAACTCGAATTTCAGCGGGTTGGACGGGCCGAAACCGGCTTCCTGCAGCAGGCGGCGGGCTTCTTCCAGGCGCTCTTCCCGCGGCATGTCTTCCCAGTAAACATGCGGGCGCGGCACATCATAATTGCTCATCTCCGGCGGCACGAAGGAATAGGCCGCCTGGAAGCCGGGCGTCATCACATTGCGCACCATGAATTCCCGGTCGAGCGCCATCGAAAGCGCCTTGCGCACACGCACATCATTAAAAGGCGCGCGCTGCTGGTTGAACGTCCAGTAGGTGGTCAACAGGCCCGGCCCGGTGCGCACCCAGCCAGGGAATTTCGCTTCGATTTCCGCCTGGCGGGGCCCCGAGAAAGCATTGTTGATGTCCAGTTCACCGGCCGAGATCTTGTTCTCATAGGCCGCTTCATTCTCGATCTCGAAATAAACGACCCGGTCGAAGCAGGCTTCGGCGGCACCAAAACCGGTCGGGTTCTTCTCTGCCACCAGCTGGTCGCCGGTGCGCCAGTAGACGAGCTTGTAGGGACCGTTCACCACAATGTTTTCCGGCTGGATCCAGGCGTCGCCATAGGTCTCCACCGCCTGGCGCGGCACCGGGTAGGTCGTGTAGTGCGACAGCAGGCCCGGCAGGTAGGGCGCCGGATATTCCAGCGTGATCTCGAAGGTTTTCTCGTCAACCGCGCGCACGCCCATTTCTTCGGGCGGCAGCTCCCCATTGTTCACCTTCTCGGCATTCTTCACCAGCCACAGCATCGAGGCATACTGGGAAGCAACCGTGGGATCCTGAATCCGGCGGAAGGCGAATACGAAGTCCTCTGCCGTTACCGGTGTGCCATCCGACCAGGTGTAATCGCCCAGCTTGAAGGTCCAGACCGTGCCGCTCTCATCCACTTCCCAGCTTTCCGCCATGCCGGGAACGGGCTTGCCGTCGGCATTGTCGGTCGTCAGGCCGATCATCATGTCGCCGATGATGATGTTTTCCCAGGCCGCGGAGGATTTGTGCGGGTCCAGCGTGTCCACCTTGGCCGAAATGCCCCGGCGCAGCGTCGGCACATCGCCGGCGCCTGAACTTCCGCCGCCGCCACAGGCCGCCAGCGTCAACGCCAGCATCGCACTGGCCGCGCCAGCCAGCAGGGATTTCATTTTCATCGGTTCATGCCTCCTTGATCTTCCTGTATCGTCCTGAATTTGCCAGAACTGGTGCCAGACGGGCAAACAAAAGCAAAGACTTGCCCGCAGATATGTGAACGGGAGTTGATCCATGCTGCGCAGTTTCGCCGTGATGACAGTGTTTGCCTCGAGCCTGGCAGGAACGTCCCTGGCGCAGGAGGCAACCCTGGATGCCGTCCTCGCCTGCCGCAGCATCGCCGATCCGGCTGAGCGGGTTGCCTGTTACGATGCCGCCGTCGGCCGGCTGGAACAGGCTCAGGCCGAAGGTGAAGTCAAAGTCATCACGCGGGCCGAAGTCGAAAAGGTGCAGCGGGAGTCTTTTGGCTTCCGCATTCCCTCCCTGCCCTCTTTTGGTGGCGGGAAGGATACCGAAGACGGGCTGGAGCGGGTCACTGAACCCGTGAAGTCGGTTTCTTCAAGCGGGGGCAAGCTTCGCGTGGTTCTGGAAAACGGGTCAGTCTGGCAACAGATCGATGACAAGAGCATCCGTGCCCGGAAAGCCGGCTCCGCCGAAATCTTCAAAGCCTCGCTCGGCAGCTACAAGATGAAGCTTGATGGCGGCCTCGCCTTCCGCGTGCGCCGGGAAGACTGATCAGGCAAGCTCGAAACGGGACCGCGTGGTCGGCGCGCTGTCAGGCGTGGTGACCACGCCCCGGCGGACGAGATCGATCATATGGCCCAGCACGCTCAGCGCGGCGGCCGGGTGCAGGCGTGTGTCCACCTCGGCATAGAGCACCGACACGATGTCCGGAATATGCGTCTGTCCGGATTTCATCTGCCCAAGGATGGCTGCCTCGCGCGCGCGGCGGTGCGCGGCGTATTCGCTGATGAACGTGTCGACAAATGCCTTGCCGCGCACGCCTTCGCCATGCGTCGGCCAGAGCGTGTCAAAGCCACGCTCACGGATCTTCTCCAGGCTTTCCATATAGGCGCCCATATCGCCGTCGGGCGGCGAGACCACCGTGGTTGACCAGCCCATGATATGGTCGCCGGTGAAGCACGCATTCTCTTCGCGCAGGGCAAAGCAGATATGGTTGGCTGTATGGCCCGGCGTCTCGATCGTCTCCAGCGTCCAGCCGGGGCCGGAGATCACATCGCCATCGGCAAGTTCCACGTCCGGCACGAAGGACGCCCCGCCGCTTCCGCCTTCATCGGCTGCCGTCTCGATGCCGCGATGCTTTGCGTACGTCTTGCAACCCGCCCATTCCGCCAGCGGGCGGGCGAGCGGGGCATGGTCGGAATGGCCATGCGTGACCAGAACATGGGTGACGGTCTCGCCCTTCAGGGCTGCCTTCAGGGCTTCGAAATGATCGGCAAGATCCGGGCCCGGATCAATCACCGCCACTTCGCCCTTGCCGATGATGAACACGCCGGTTCCGGTATAGGTGAAGGGTCCGGGATTGTTGGCGATCACCCGGCGCACCAGCGGCGACACCTGATCCACACGCCCGTATTCGAACTTGATCTCGCGGACGAAAGGAATGGGCATGTCGGCCTCCGGCAGAAATGTCTGGGGTCGGATCAGCGCTTCTTGGAGGCAAACTTCTCGGCAAAGGCGCGGGCCATGCGGCGGGTTGCGCGCAGCTTTGCGCCGAGCTTCAGCGCTACAGGCGGGCCCATATCGGTCTTGTTCGCGTCCACGATAAAGATCTTGCCGCTCGCCCGGTCGCGCAGCACGTCCACCCCGCCCCAGTCGAGGCCAATTTCTGCGGCAAAGCGTTCGATAATCTTGATCTCTTCCTGGGTGTAGCAGTTGCGCGGCTCGTCCAGCAGCACCTGCACATTCTCGTTGAGGAACCGGCGCTCCAGCGGGCGGCGTTTGCGGAACACAACCACAGGGCTGCCGCCCACCAGGCAGCAGCGCAGGTCTTCCACCAGCCCGCCGGGAATCTCATTGTCGATCAGGCGCTGATAGGTCTTGCCCTCGACAGGCTCATCCAGCGGCCCTTCCAGAATGCGGCCATCATGCGCCGCATTCAATTCAGACTTCTCGACCATGCGGCCGGCAAAAGTCGTCGGGTCCACCGCCAGCGTCTCGCCGCTCGCCGCTTCAAAGGCAGCGGCCACGCGCGACTTGGAAATGTCCGTGCAGCCGAAATTCAGCAGCTTGGCGCCCGGCTTCACCGCTGGCATAGCGCAGTCGGTCTCTGTGGAATCGTCAAACTGCATGACGATGTCGGCGGTTGAAATGTCGTCAACCAGCTTGGCGCCCGACACATGCATCACCGACCAGATGAAATACCAGGGGCGCGGCTTGTCGGGATAGAACGCCATCGTCGGGCGTTTATGGCCGGTAATGAGGCGCCAGGTGCGCCAGTTCTGAACGAAGAAGTAAAAGCAGAACCAGATGAAGATGCTATGGGCCAGCGCCAGGTCTGGAACAATCCGGTGCCCCGTCTTCTTGACGAGGATGGTGCCTGCTTCGAGCTTGAAATCATCGGTCCAGAGCCGGCCTGACATACGCTCTACTCCTGACGCGCCACGGGCGCAGATTCTAACCGGTCAGAGCCCTTGCACGGCTCACGCCCGGCATCAACACCCGGTTTGCGGCGCAAGTGTGATCCTGCCCGCACTTACAGCAGTTCCCGGAGGCTGGAGAGATCATATCCCGCCCCGGCGGCTGCCTCAATGATGTCCTC
>NZ_NCJT01000344.1 GCF_002282565.1 Hyphomonas sp. 34-62-18 | reverse complement strand
AGAGCTTCAAAATCATATCCTGTCTGTGAAGTTCCGAGGCGGTCGATCTGACAGGTGACGGCCTCGCGCAGCGCCCTTACTTCATCGGCGGAAAGAACATTCCGCAGGCAGACGACGCCATCTCGCGCAAAGGCCGCCCTGTCTGCCTCATTGATGCCTTTCCATCTACCCCCACTCATGCCGCCTGCCCCTTCCCACCTGGCGCCCGCCCTGCGGTCAGAGCCGCCACAATGTCGGGCGCCCCGCGCAAACGCTCGATCTGCTCATCCAGCGCAGCAAGGTCGATGTCGGAAACCGCTGCAATCCAGGCCCAGTTTTCTCCCTGACGCTTCGGCAGCCCCAGCGGCTCAGTCCGGAAGAGCCCAGAAATATAATTGTAGAAGGTTTGATGGGTCAGCCAGCTCAGACGCCTTACCTCCTGATCCAGGCACCAGCTGGTGATCCCGATGCCCAGATGGCAGCGGAGGCGGAAAGCGCAGAGCCGGTCAGCCGCGCGGTCCGTATCGATGACGAACCGGGAACACTCCCAGACGTCCGCCCCGACCGGAAAGGGTTGCAGATCGCAATAGTCAGCAAAAAGCTCACTCATCATGTGAGGCCGGGTCGTCGGATTGAGCCGCGCCGACGCAACGACATCGCCTTCCTCGCTCAGGACGAGGACATAGACTGTCTCGCGGGCATCAAATTGATCCTTGTCATAGCCCGGCTCGATGCCGGGGATGTCCCAGCCCCAGTCTTCCACCACGATCCGGTAGCGCATCTCGTGCATGTCCCTGAGCTGGCCGGCAAAATCGTGGCGGTGTTGCGGGCTGACTATTCTGAACATGTCCCTCTCCTGTCATCTGTACAGGGAGGAGGTTTTCGCAAAGCGGCCTGACTGTCATGTCCTCTTTCGGGGGCTTGTCAGGGGAAGATCTTGCCCGTCCGGATCGCGGTGGCGACCAGATGCGCGCGATTGACGGTGCCGAGTTTCTCTCCGGCCCGCTTCAGGGTCTTTTTGACGGTGTCTTCGCGGATGCCGAGAATGGCGGCAATCTCCCAATTCGTCTTGCCCGCCGCCGCGAGACCGACACACTCGCCCTCCCGAGGTGTCAGCTGGGCCAGCTTCTGATACGGAAACGGTCCGAGCACCCCTTCCAGATGGTAATAGGCGGCCTGACAGACGATTTCGAGCTCCTGGATCGCAAGCGGAGAGAGCTCCAGTGATACGCTGGTCCCAAGCGAAACGCCGCCCGGCAGATGATCAATCGCATGCATCGGGAACATCACCCCGTCGACAATGCCGTAATTGTGCACCATGTCGATGATGCGCTGGCCGTCCCGCGTTGCCTGGGCATGGGCCTCCTGCCAGCGAAACGGGCGGCGGGAAGTGAGCGCGCACAGCGCGATGGGATCCTGCAGGATCGCCATCTGGCTCCGGCGCTCGGCTTGAAGCTCCTCGGGCCAGTCAGAGAGGTAGAGCCTCTCGCGCGGCGCGAGTGAGGCGGGATTGACCAGCTGGCCGAGATAGATGCGCTCAAATCCGTAGGCTTCGACAAAATGCGACAGAACGCCGAGCGTTTCTGCCAGGTCTTCTGCAGACTGGATGGCACGGATGGCGGCGAGAACCGCGCCGCCGTCATACTGGGTCATGGCAGGGCACTCCGGAATCGTACCCTACAATAGAACATAATTTCTATTTTTTAAAGAAAGCCGTCAGTTTTTCCCGGCCAGAACCCGCAGCACATTGACCATCTGCTGGAGCGTCTCCTCCGACTCCGCACGGCCCAGCAACCAGGCGCCCTCCTCTTTAAGGGCATCGATGCGTTGCGTACTCCGGGATACGGTTTTGCGCGCCCGGTCTTCCGTCACTTGAAACAGCGTCGTGATGGGAACGCCGAACACTTCGGCGAGCCGCGAGATCATTCCGGCGCTCAGGCGATTCGAACCCGTCTCATATTTTTGCAGCTGCTGATGGCTGATTCCCAGTTCCGCCGAGAGCCCGGACAGCGTCCCGTTCCGCTTGAGCCGCAGCCGGCGCACGTTCTCTCCCACCAGCCTGTCGACATCGGTCGGCGCGCGCGATCCGGTGCCGGTTTCATCTGTCTTTTTCATCTCTGATCCTGCTCTGCTTCAGGTCCCCACTGAAGGAAACAACGATCATAAAGGCACAAACATCACCCGTCGAGGAGATCGAGCTGCCGTAGCGGCCTGGGTCGAACGATCTCTCGATAAGGCTGAAGTCCGGCCCCGGATGTTTGAGAGCACCTTAGCTAGATTTTTTATTCCATCTTTGGTAGAGTCCGGTCATCGTCCGCAGAAGGTCTGTTTCCATGGAGGAAATATCCCGCTCTGAATCCCAGGAGCCCCACAATGTCCGGCTCACATCGCTCCGGCGCGCCCTCGCCTGGCTGAAGGCAGGGCACCTCGATCTGGCTATGGATCTTCTCCAAAAATTAGCAGACGCCGCGCCCGGCGATCCGCAGATCGGCTACGCCCTGGCTGCAACGCGTCTTCGGAACGGCCAGGCCAGCGAAGCACTAAAGTGTTTTAACAGCCTGCTGAAGACCGATCCCGGTCATACCGGCGCACTGCAGGGCCGCGGCCTCTGCCTGCACAGCCTGGGAGACCGGCCCGCAGCCCTCGACACATTCCGGCAGGCCGTGTCCGCCGATCCCCTGTCCTGGCGCGCCTGGCAGTCGATTGCCGATATAACGCCGTATGAAGATGATCGCATCCACGCGCTGGAAGGCGCCGCCGATGCGCTGCGGGTCATCTGCCAGACAGAAGGCTCCGGCAGAAACGCCTTCATAGCCGCGGCCGAAGCCCTCCTGAATGCCCGCAAGCCAGGCCGTGCCACACACCTGCTTGAAAGCGGCGTGTCAGAAGGCGGGAACGACCCGGCCGTGATCCGGCTTCTCGCTCGCAGCCTGTATCATCAAGGCCGGTTTGCGGACGCATTCGCAATAGCAACCCGCCTGCTCAATGCCCTGCCAGCGGCAGCTGCTCAGACACCCGCGGCCTTCGAGCCTGGCCACGCCACAAACGTGCTCATCGAGATCCAGTCCCTCCTGTCAGCCGCCGGCGTCACCAGCTTTCTGGCAGCCGGAACCCTGCTCGGGTTCCACCGGAGCGGCGGCCCCCTCCCGCATGACCGGGACATCGACATCGGCGTCTTCAGAGACCCTCAGGGCGGCCCCGACATTGCCGGTATCCTGCGCGCGCATCCCGGGATCCTGATCCCCGCAATCAGCCGTCCGGGTGACAGGTATTTCGGGCTGATGCACCGAGGCATCGCCGTAGACATCTTCCTGCACGACGAAAAGGACCACCACCTTCTCTGCGGGGTGAGCGCTCTGCCCGGCGATATTCAGTGGCGCCTGCGCGCCTTTACGCTGAAGACCGCTTCCTATGGCGGCCGTGACTGGACCATTCCCTCAGAGCCCGAACTCTATCTCTGCCAGTCCTACGGGCCAGGCTGGCAGACTCCGGACCCGGGCTTTGCCTCAGCCATCAGCTCCCCGGCGCTGTACAACACAGATCCCTTCGCCCGCAGCTATTACGCCATCATCCGCGCCTGCCGCGCCCGCGCCGCCGGAGACCCTGCCAAAGCCAGCGCCCTGCTGCGTCAGTCTCCCATTCCCCTGCCCTGGCCAGAGACCGGAGCAGACCTTCCGCCTGCGGATACCCGTCCTTCAGACTGACCTGAAGCGGCGCGTTACAAAAGAGCCCCTTGCGCCGGAGACCTGTTTCCGGGGGCGCAGCTGTTCGCCCCAACGCCTTGAAAACAT
>NZ_NCJT01000089.1 GCF_002282565.1 Hyphomonas sp. 34-62-18 | reverse complement strand
GGCAGCATGAAGGAGAAGGCGTCATGAGCGCGAAGAGACCGGTAGCGGAGATTGCTGCCGAAATGGGCGTAGGGCTGATCACACCGCACCTCACCTGTGAGGGGGCCAGTGAGGCGATCGAGTTTTACAAGGCTGCGTTTGGCGCCGAGGAGATGATGCGTCTGCCGGGGCCAGACGGACGCCTGCTGCACGCAGCGGTTCGCATCAATGGCGGGATGGTGATGCTGAATGATGCGTACCCGGAGATGGGCGGGCATTCGCCGAAACATTATGGCGGCACGGCGGTGGTCATCCATCTGACGGTGGATGATGTGGATGCAGTGGCCACGCGGGCGGTGAAAGCTGGCGCGAAGGTGGTAATGCCGGTGGAAGACCAGTTCTGGGGCGACCGCTATGGCGTTGTGGAAGATCCGTTTGGTCATCACTGGTCGATTGCAACACCCATCTGGCCTCCGAAATCGCCGGAAGAAATGCAAGCGGCGGCAAAGGCCGCCATGGATCAGATGAAGTAAGGGATCGTGGTGATGACCTATATAAGCGGATTTCTGCTGGCGGTGCCGACTGCCAACAAGGAGGCCTATCGCAAGCAGGCCGAAGAGGCCTGGCCGATGTTCAAGGGCTATGGCGCGGTGGGGCTTGTGGAAGGCTGGGGCGATGATGTGCCTGACGGGAAGGTCAATTCCATCAACTCCGCCGTGATGCGTAAGGCGGATGAAACCTCAATGTTCTCGTGGGTGGTGTGGCCCGACAAGCAGACCAGCGATGAAGCCGAGAAGAAGATGATGGCCGACATGCAGGGCCAGCCGATGCCGGAAATGCCGTTTGATGGCAAACGGATGATCGTGGGCGGCTTCCAGACCATAGTGGGCGATGCCACGGTCAAGACCGGCTATATCGACGGCACGGTGATGCCGGTGCCGGCAGACAAGCGGGCGGCGTATACGGCCGCGTCTGCGAAGATGGCGGATCTTTTCAAGGAATATGGGGCGGTCTCGGTGGTAGATGCCTGGGGTGACAATCTGCCGGAAGGCAAGGTGAACGATTTCCACACTGCGGTACTGCGCAAGCCGGAGGAAGCGGTCGTGTTTTCCTGGATCAACTGGAAAGACAAGGCGGCGCGCGATGCCGGCTGGGAGAAGGTCATGGCCGATCCGCGCATGCAGGAATTTGGTCCGCATACGGTCGGCGCGGATATGGGCCGGATGATCTATGGCAGTTTTGTGCCGCTGGTCGATGCGTGAAGGACGGGCAGGCTGAGCCCTGCCAGAACCTTCACTCGACTCTCTTGACTGGGGCGCTGGCGACGGCGCCCCTTTTTTGCGCCGCGCGGCTCAGGCGAGCTTGCGGTAGAGAAGCTCGGCGCGTTCCGAGCCATATTCGGGGACAAGCACGCCGAGCAGGCGAACGGCCTCGGCAGGCTGATGGCTGCGCGCGGTTTCGATCAGCTGCAGCAGCTGCTTGTTGAAAAGCTCGTTGGGCGTGTCTTCGTAACAGACCTGCTGGACGCCGCTGATCGGCGTGGCCTGCAGAGCCTCATGTGGATAGGTCAGCTCTTCATGCAGCTTTTCGCCTTCGCGCAGGCCCATGGTTTCGATGGCAATGTCCACATAGGGAACCTTGCCCTTCAGGCGGATCATGGTTTCGGCCAGCTGGCGGATCGGGATAGGGGCGCCCATGTCGAGCACATAGAGGCCGGCTTCCCCGGTCTTCTCCTGAAGCGCGGCGGCCTGCAGGACGAGGGCGGAGGCTTCCTCGATCGTCATGAAGAAACGGGTGGCGTCCGGGTCGGTGATCGTTACGGGGCCGCCCTGGGCGATCTGCCGCTCAAACAGCGGGACGACCGAGCCCGATGAGCCGAGCACATTGCCGAAGCGCACCATGGCGCCGGCCGTATCCGAGCCTGCCAGGATGCGGCCGATGCAAAGCTCTGCCAGGCGTTTGGTGGCGCCCATGACATTGTCAGGATCAACTGCCTTATCGGTCGAGATGAAGACGAACCGCTTGGCACCGGCAGCAACGGCTGACTGGGCGGCGATGCGCGCGCCGGCCACATTGGTCAGGATCGCTTCACAGGCATGGCGCTCCATCAGCGGCACATGTTTCAGCGCGGCGGCGTGAAGCACGGTGTCGGGCCGGGCCGTCATGAAGATGTCGAGCATGCGGGCTTCGTCGCGGATGTCGCCCAGATGGCAGCTGATCTTCAGCTTTGGCCAGTCGCGCTTCAGCTCCATTTCGATCTGGTAGAGATTGTATTCGGAGAAATCGATGATCGTCAGCTCCGCCGGGGCTTCGCGGGCCACCTGGCGCACGAGTTCCGATCCGATGGAGCCGCCGCCGCCGGTCACCAGAACGCGCGCGCCGGTGAGAATGCCGCGCACCGGCTGCATATCCAGATGGCGTTCGGGCCGCGCGAGCAGGTCTGCCGGGCGCAGCGGTTCAAGCACCTGGGCCGCAGCGTCATGGCCAAGCGCCATGATTTCCGCGCCGTGGCGGGAGGTGACTTCCAGAACCTGAAGCATGACCGCCGGCGTGCGGGCCGTGCCGGTGAGGGCCACCCAGGGCGTTTCGCCATAGCGCAGCACCATGATCTCGATGATATCGCTCAGCTCTTTCAGGCTGCCGAGGATCGGCACGCCGCGCACGGCGCGGCCCGGCTCATGCGCGTCCATCTCGACGAGGCCGAGCACGCGGACGGCCTTGTCCGAATTGCGCCCCTCAAGGCGGCGCAGCACATCGATCCAGCTGTCCTGGTTGCCGAGCAGCAGGATCGGCTGGCCATCCTTGGGCAGCTGCTGGAAAATCTGCATCGGGCGCTGGGTCGAGCGCCAGCGGGCCACCATCCGCCCACCGAAGAGGGCTATGGTCCAGAAGCCGATGGCCAGCAGCAGGGTGGGCACGGGCGAGGTGAGGGCGCCGTTGAGGGCCACCATGACCGGCAGATAGAAAAGAACCGTAAGCGCAATGACCTGCACCAGGCGCCAGGCGTCGGGCGCGCCCATATGGCGCCACACCTGCCGGTGAATACCGCCGAGCACCAGCGCGGCAGCCGCCGCCGTCATGAAAGCGGCGGTACTGAGCAGCCATCCCTGAACATTGAAGGGATCGCCGGATTCCTGGCTGAAATATGTGTCTAGATGGGCCAGCGTCGTGGCAACGCCGGCCATGGCGATGTCAAACGTGAGCGTCAAAGCCATGGCACGCCGGGCGGCGTCTCCCAATTTTCTCAGACCAAAATAAAGCAATTCCGTGGCAGAGTTGAGGCATAACTCGCTTATGGGGCGTATTCTGTAGTGGTTGCTGGCGATCTGGGCGGGGGAGGATGGTGGGCCCGGCAGGACTTGAACCTGCGACCAAACCGTTATGAGCGGTCCGCTCTAACCAACTGAGCTACAGGCCCCACCGGGGATGTCGTTTAAGGGCCGCAGGCTTGCCACGCAACGGCCTTCTTCGGCAGAGAAGACTGACAGACCCAATTCTCGGGCAAATGAGGTCACTCACCATGAAATATGCAACTTTGTCTGCCATTGCGATGGTCCTGGCGATGGCGCCGGCTGCCTGCGCGCAGGGCGCTGCTGCTTACACCGCACCTGCCGGGAGCTCGCAAATGTTCCATCCCAACTCGATCCAGCCTGAAACCACGCTTCAGATCTCCGCAGAGGCCCGTGTTGACCGGGCGCCGGACATTGCCTTCATCACGGCAGGTGTGACCGAGGAGCGCGCGACGGCGAAGGAAGCCATGGCCGCGCAGTCTGCCGCCATGAACGGTGTGTTCGAGGCGTTGCGCGCCGCCGGCATTGCCGACCGCGACATGCAGACGTCCGGGCTCAGCCTTCAGCCCCGCTATGACTATGTCGAAACCGAAGACCGGGACGGGGTAAAACGCGGCGTTCAGAAGCTGGCCGGCTATGTTGCATCGAATCAGGTGACGGTGCGCGTGCGCGACCTGGCCCGCCTCGGCGATACGCTTGATGGCCTCGTCTCTGCCGGCGGCAATACGCTCTCAGGCGTCAGCTTTGCCATTGATGACGACAAGGAAGTTCGCAACGAAGCGCGCACCAAGGCGATGAAGGATGCGATTGCCAAGGCTGAGCTCTATGCCTCTGCCGCTGGTCTGCGCGTTGCCCGCATCGTTACGATCAGCGAGGGCTATGAATACAGCCCGCAGCCGATGCCGCAGATGGCCCGCATGGCAATGGCCGACGGCATGATGGAATCTACCCCGGTAGCGGGGGGTGAAGTCGGCGTGACCGCGAATGTCAGCGTGCTGTTTGAACTGACGAAGTAATAAGATTGAGTGAGGGCGTAAGGATTTGCATTCCGGACGCCTTTCTCCGCTTTCGTCACTCCCGGCCGGCGCAAGCCGGTCTGGGAGCCCATCTCCAACCCTTTCCACTGCACTGAACGGTAAGGAAAGGAGATAGGCTCCCAGATGGCCTTCGGCCATCGGGAGTGACGAAGTGGCGGGGGCGGCGTGCTTCAACAGCGGTTGCGGCCTTTGAGGCGCAAGAGTGGCCGAGTGCGCCGGAGATCAATATTATATTGTCTCAGACATAGCCTTCGGCGAGCAGGTCTTTCATGTCGATCAGGCCGAGCGGCTTGCCGGCCTCATCGACGACGAAGGCGTTCGATATCCGGTTTTCACTGAAGCTCTTGATGACGGTCATCATGCGTGCGGCCGGATCGATGGTGCGGGGACGGGGTGTCATGACGTCCAGCGCGCCAGCCTCAGTGCGCCCGGCCATCATGGCGCGGCGCAGGTCGCCATCGGTGACCATGCCCACCAGCTGGCCGTTGCCATCAACAATGCCGACGCAGCCCTTGCGCCCTTCGGAAACGGCGATCACGAGCTGGGCAAAGGTCGCATCGCTTCCCGTGAGTGGCATCGGATCCGTCTGGGTGCTGACATAATCGCCGGCGGTCTGAAGCGTGCGGCCCAGCTTGCCGCCCGGATGGCGGGAGCCGAAGTCTTCCCGCGAGAAGCCGCGCCGCGCCATCAGCACAATCGTCAGCGCGTCGCCGAGCGCCAGGGCCATCGTTGTGGACGATGTGGGGGCAAGGCCATTCGGGCAGGCTTCCGGCACGGTAGGCATTTCCAGCAGCACATCGGCATGGCGGCCAAGTGTGGATTCGCGGGCGCGGGTCATACCGATGAGGGGGATGCTGTTGCCCTTGCAGTAGCGCAGCAGGTCGATCAGCTCGCGGCTTTCCCCGGAATAGGAGATCGCGATCACGACCGAGCCCGGCACGATCATGCCGAGATCGCCATGGCTGGCTTCGGTCGGATGAAGGAAGAAGGAGGGCGTCCCGGTGGAGGCGAGGCTGGCAGCGATCTTCTGGCCGATATGGCCGGACTTGCCGACGCCGGCGACGATGACGTGCCGGTCGGTTGCCAGGATGGTGTTGACCGCCTGCTCCATAGACGGGCCGATAGCCTGTTCCAGCTTTTCCAGGGCCTCCCGCTCTGTGCGGATGACGTTCCGGGCGAGATCGAGATCGGATTGTGTGGTCAAGGCAGGAAAACTCCGCGCACCAGGCTGGTCAGCGGCCTTGTCCTAGAAATGGACCCTGGCTTCAAGCCCCGCAGGCCAGCGCCCCGGAGGGCGCTGCCCGGATCAGCGGCGCAGCTGGCGGCGGGTATAGTCGGCCACCGATTTGCCGGCCGCGGCTTTGGCGGCCTGGCGGGCTTCATACTCCGACACTGAAATGCCGCCGATGGTGACCGCTGGCAGGACCTGCGGCGCGCTGGCCGGCGTGCTCACCTGCGTCTGCGATTGGGCGTAGCTGGTGACCGTGAGCGTGTTGGGCACGTTATAGTCGGGCGTATTGGTGACCTCTTCAGTCACCTCCGCTGCGGCCGGGGCCTGCTCGCTGGCGTCCCCTTCGCCCACTTCGACAAGGGTTTCGCGCGGCGCAGCCGCCGGGGTGTCGCCATTTCTCTCGGCGAGGATGGCGCTCAGCGGGCGGCCGTTGAGCATCGGCTCTGCGGCGGCGTTGGGGTTGAGCGGCGTCTGCAGCGCGGCGAAAGAGACGAGGCGCGCATTCGGGTCGATCACTTCCGGCGTCTGGCCGAGGGAGACGAAGGCTGATTCGACAAGCTCTGTGACATGCGCATCGCGCGACTTGGCCGACGCCCCGCCCAGCATGATCGCGATCACGCGGCGGCCATCGCGCTCTGCCGAGGTCATCAGGTTGAAGCCGGACGCGCGGGTGTAGCCGGTCTTGATGCCGTCCACGCCATCAACATCGCCCAGAAGGTTGTTGTGGCTCTTGTAGGTCATCCCGCCCCAGCTGAAGCGCTGGGTCTGGAAGTAGTGGTAATAGTCGCCATGATTGTCCAGCAGCGCGTCGGCGAGGATCGCGAGGTCGCGCGCGGTGGTCAGCTGCGCCGTGTTGGGCAGGCCGGAAGCATTGCGGAAGGTGGTATTGGCGAGGCCAAGCTCGCTGGCCTTGTCGGTCATTTGAGACGCAAATTTGCGCTCAGACCCGCCGAGGAACTCGGCGACGACGACGGCGACATCATTGGCGGATTTAGTGACGAGGGCGTAGATCGCGTCCTCGACCGAAATGGTGTCGCCGGCTTTCAGGCGGAGGTTGGACGGCGGCTGCGCGGCGGCGTTGCGCGAGACCTTCATCTTGTCCTTGAGGCTGACCTCGCCGGCATCGATGGCGTCGAACAGCATGTAGAGCGTCATCACCTTGGTCAGCGATGCAGGATAACGCGGATCATCCTGATTACGTGCGTGCAGCACTTCGCCGGTATCGGCATCAACCACGATCGCGGCGTATTTCTCAGCATGTGCAGCCGGCGCCATGACGGCGGCGGTAATGGTTACTGAGGCGGCGATGGCGGACCCGCGGAACGCACGGGACCAGACTTCTGCTGCCATGAGCGGCACCCTCCAGAACTAAACACGCCCCCCGGACCATCCAGGACCACCCTAGATTCTGCCAATTCTATTGACCACAGCTTAACGCAGGATGAGTGGCTCAATGTTTTGTAATTTCCAACCGCCATGCAAATCCCGTGCAGAGTGATTAATGTTGCGGCGCACAAAATTTATTGCAGTCGCGAAGGGTGTGTGCTATATAAGGCACAGTCCACGCCCCCGTATAAAAAAGGATGTCCCCATGGCTAAGACGACCACATCTGCCTCCCGCGCAAAGGCCGAAGCCCGTCCGACCGAGGCTGCTACCAAGAAAATCGAAGCCGGCATGGACACGCTGGCAGGCTTCGCTTCCAAGTTTTCCGAATACACCGAAGGCGGTGTCAAAGCGCTGAAAGACAGCGCTGCGGTGTCCACCGAGACCCTGCGTGAAATCGGCAGCCGCAACATGAACTTCATGACCCAGGCCATGGAGCAGAGCGTCGAGATGACCCAGGCGCTCGCCTCGGCCCGCGATCCGCGCGAACTGATGGAAATCCAGTCGGGTTTCGCCAAGTCGATGTTCTCTGCCTACACTGCAGAAATGACTGCTCAGGCCGAACTCTACATGGGCGCCTGGCGGGAAGCTGCCAAGCCGTTCATGACGCGCCTGGCGAAGTAACACACCGATCCGTTTTCCGGCTCCGGCGTTTCCTCCCAACTCCGGCTGTAGAGTGAAAGCGTAGATTAAAAAGGCCGGGCTGGTTGGTCCGGCCTTTCGTCTTTTTGCGCGATGGTTTGCCCCCGGCCAGAACCGATCTATGGTCAATTCCTGTCTGCGTCTGGGGGACGATGCAATGATACAGGACCTTCAGGGAAACAGTCTGCCGGGCGCCAGCCCGAAGGCCGCCGAACTGTTTGACCTTTCATGCCGCCGATTTGCCCGGTTCCGGGGCGACCCCGTGGCGCCGCTGGACGATGCGATTGACGATTCGCCGGAGTTCGGCATGGCGAAGATCGCCAAGGCCTGGATCTATGTGATGTCGACCGAGCCGGGCGCGACCGCGGGCGCGCGGCGGACCCTGCGCGATCTCGAAAAGGAACATACCGCGCCGAGCGAGCGCGAAGCGGCACACATGAAAGCGCTGCAGGCGGCAACGGTAGGCAACTGGACCGAGGCCGGGCGCGTGCTGGACATGTGGTCAGCGTTCCATCCGCGCGACTATCTCGCCCTGCTGGCGGGACATCAGATCGACTTCCTGACGGCGAATGCCCGCAATCTGCGTGACCGCATCGCGCGGGCGCTGCCGGCCTGGGAGAAGGTGCCCGAGCGGTCTTTCCTGCTGGGCATGCTGGCCTTCGGCCTTGAAGAGGCGGGCGATTATGCACGCGCCGAGGCGGCCGGGCGCGAAGCGCTTGAGAAAGACGCTGACGATGCCTGGGCCCATCATGCCGTGGCGCATGTGATGGAGATGCAGGGCCGGGCCGAAGAGGGGCGCGATTTCATCCGCCGGCGCCGGGCGCATTGGGCCCAGCCCGATAGCTTCCTGAAAATCCACAACTGGTGGCACCTGGCGCTCTGCCATCTGGAACTTGGGGAATTCGAGAGCGCGCTGCAGCTGTATGATGACGAGATCCGCGCAGGCGAAAGCGCGGTGGCCATGAACCTGGCGGACGCCGCTGCGCTGCTCTGGCGGCTGCATGTGATCGGCGTGGATGTGGGCGAGCGCTGGGACGAGCTGGCCGAGGCCTGGACCCAGCATGCCGATGGCCGCTGCTATCCCTTCAACGACATGCACGCCGCCATGGCCTTCATCGGCGCGGGCCGGCGGAATGATGCGCTGGACCTGCTGGTGGCCGCAGAGGGGGCTGGCCCCGGCGAAATGCGCGACTGGATGGCCCAGACCGGCCGCCCTGTGATCGAGGGACTCGTCGCCTTTGACCGGGGACACTATATGGAAGCAGCCGAGCTGCTTTTCCCGGCGCGCCAGATCTACGGCACCTTCGGAGGCAGCCATGCCCAGCGCGATGTCATCGACTGGACGCTCACGGAAGCCGCGATCCGCGGTAAAATCCACGGGCTAGCCGACTCATTGATTGCCGAACGCCTGTCGCTCAGGCCCGGCAGCCGTATCAACCGGGCCTTCCAGGCCCGATCTAAAAAGGAACATTGAAGACGCCTGCGCCTGCCCCCTTCCAGACCTGCGCTTGACGCTGCGGCCCCCATAGAGGCTGCCACGAAACCGTGCAGAGCTGGATTTAGACGGTAAATGCATCTTCAATCTCTCACAGGAACGTATATCTTGATCAGCATGAGCAGCGATTTCGACCCGGTCCGGATGAATGGATCATCGAACTCCGGCAGCCCTGGGGGCAGCCAGCCGGGGGACGGGGATGGCACAGGGTTTGACCTGGCCACCGAAACGCGGATCAAAACGAAGAAGCCGTCGCTCTACCGTGTTCTGCTGCTGAATGATGACTACACGCCGATGGAATTCGTCGTGTTCATCCTCGAGCGGTTCTTCAACCGCTCCCGCGAGCAGGCGACACGGATCATGCTTCACGTCCACCAGAAGGGTGTGGGGCTGTGCGGGGTCTATACATATGAAGTTGCCGAGACCAAGGTAGCTCAGGTGCTCGATCTCGCCCGCCGCCATGAACATCCTCTCCAGTGCGTCATGGAGAAAGAAGACTAAGCCACTATATTCAAACTCAAGGCCACGTTCACACATACCCCCGGAAGGCTCCATCCCTTGCCACGTCTCTCCCCCTCTCTCGAAACGGCTCTCGAAAAGGCCCTCACGCTCGCGTCCGAACGCGATCATGAGTACGCCACGCTCGAGCATCTCCTTCTGGCGCTCACCGATGATGAGCACGCCCGCGAAGTCATGGGGGCCTGCAAGGTGGATATCGAGGCCCTGCGCGGGGATCTGACCCGCTACATTGATGAGGAGCTTTCGAGCCTCATCGTGGATGACAGCGAGGGCCGGGTGCAGCCGACAGCCGCGTTCCAGCGTGTCGTGCAGCGCGCCATCCTGCATGTGGAAAGCTCTGGCCGGGAAGAAGTGACGGGCGCCAACGTTCTCGTCTCCATCTTCTCCGAGCGCGAAAGCCACGCCGCCTACTTCCTGCAAGAGCAGGACATGACGCGGTATGATGCCGTCAATTTCATCTCGCATGGCGTTGCCAAGCAGCCGGGCATGTCGCGCCCGTCCACGCCGCGCGGTGCAGACTCCTCTGAGGAAGAACCCGTGAAGCAGGGCCATGAGGCACTCGACACTTACTGCGTGAACCTCAACGCCAAGGCGCGGGCCGGCAAGATCGATCCGCTGATCGGCCGCGATAATGAGGTCAACCGCTGCATCGAGGTGCTGTGCCGCCGCAACAAGAACAACCCGATCCTCGTCGGTGACCCTGGCGTGGGCAAAACGGCAATTGCCGAGGGCCTCGCCAAGCGCATCGTCGATGGCGAAGCGCCCGAAATCCTGGATGATGCGATCATCTGGTCGCTCGACATGGGCGCTCTGCTCGCTGGCACCCGCTATCGCGGCGACTTCGAGGAACGCCTGAAATCGGTAATGAAGGAACTCGAGCAGCAGGAGAAAGCCATCCTGTTCATCGACGAGATCCACACGATCATCGGCGCGGGCGCCACCTCCGGCGGCGCCATGGATGCCTCCAACCTCCTGAAGCCGGCGCTTCAGTCAGGCGGCCTGCGCTGCATGGGCTCGACCACCTTCAAGGAATACAAACAGCACTTCGAGAAGGACCGCGCGCTCTCCCGCCGGTTCCGCAAGATCGATGTGGTGGAGCCGACGGTGCCGGACACGATCAAGATCCTCACGGGTCTGAAATCGAAGTTCGAGGACTTCCACGGCCTGAAATACACCAACGACGCCATCAAATCGGCGGTCGAGCTATCGGACCGGTACATCACCGACCGCAAGCTGCCCGACAAGGCGATCGACGTGATCGACGAGGCAGGCGCCGCCCAGTGGCTGCTGCCGACATCGAAGCGCAAGAAAACCGTGGGCGCGCGGGATATCGAAGCGGTCGTCGCCAAGATTGCGCGCATTCCCCCCAAGCAGGTCACGTCCGACGATGCCGCCGCGCTCAAATCGCTGGAAAGCGATCTCAAGCGTGTCGTGTTCGGCCAGGACGAAGCCATCGAAGCGCTCTCGGCCTCGATCAAGCTTGCCCGCGCCGGCCTGCGCGAGCCCAACAAGCCGATCGGCTCCTACCTCTTCACCGGCCCAACGGGCGTCGGCAAAACGGAAGTTGCCAAGCAGCTTGCGTCCATCATGGGCGTGGAAATGCTCCGCTTCGACATGTCGGAATACATGGAGCGGCATACCGTCAGCCGTCTGATCGGCGCGCCTCCTGGCTATGTCGGATATGATGAAGGCGGCCTGCTGACCGATGGCGTGGACCAGCACCCGCATTGCGTGCTGCTGCTCGACGAGATCGAGAAGGCCCACCCGGACCTCTTCAACATCCTGCTGCAGGTGATGGATAACGGCGCCCTGACCGATGCCAACGGCCGCAAGGTCGACTTCCGCAATGTCATCGTCATCATGACGACCAATGCGGGCGCGTCCGACGCGGCGAAAAACTCCATCGGCTTTGGCCGCGGCAAGAAGGAAGAGGAACAGGAAGAAGCGCTCAAGCGCATGTTCACGCCGGAATTCCGCAACCGGCTGGATGCCATCGTCACCTTCGGTGGCCTGACGCCGGAGATCATCGACCGCGTGGTCGAGAAGTTCATCCTGCAGCTGGAAGTTCAGCTGGTAGACCGCAACGTCTCCATCGAGGTGTCGAAACCGGCGCGCGAATGGCTGGCAAAGCGGGGCTTTGATGCCGAAATGGGCGCGCGGCCGCTGGCCCGCACGATCCAGGAATTCGTCAAGAAGCCGATGGCGGAGGAACTCCTCTTCGGCAAGCTCCAGAAGGGCGGTGTTGTCCAGATCGATCTCGACAAGAAGGCCGAGGAACTCACCTTCAAATACATTGCCGAGCCGCCGAAGAAGAAAAAGCCGACCAAGGACGAAACCGAGGAACCGGCAGCCTGATTTCTTCAGCGCTAACATATACAAAAAGGGCCGTCCCATCGGGGCGGCCCTTTTCGTTTGGCTTTGTCTCAAGCCTCAGACGCTGGCGAGCAGGCCCGCCCAGTCTGCCGCGCCGAGGGCGGAGACGATCAGCGTGATCAGCGCGATGAAGGAGAAGGTCCACACCAGCCCGCGCAGGTAAGGCACGCCCATCGCATAGAGCGGCAGGTAGACGATCCGCGCGCCGGCGAAGACGAGGGCCGCGATGCGCGTGACGGCCGTGGAGTGATCCATCAGCGCCAGAATGATCACGACGCCCAGGAAGAAGGGCAGCGTTTCATGCAGGTTGCGCAGGGCGCGGGTCAGCCGGCCCAGCAGCACCGAATCCGGCTCGGCCGGCGGCGCGTCCTGCGCGGTGTTGGCATAGGGCACGCCGTG
>NZ_NCJT01000343.1 GCF_002282565.1 Hyphomonas sp. 34-62-18 | reverse complement strand
CCTGTTCGGCGGCTTCGGCAGGCTGGTGCCGCTGATCCTGGTGGCTTCCCTCGTGGGCTGGGTGGTCTGGGCGATGTTCGAGACGGCGTCCCAGCGGCGGTATATTTTCGGCGCGAAATTCTCCCTCGGCTTTGGCGGGGATGAGGTGCGGATCATGGTGGTCGGCTTGCTCTGGGCGTTGATGAGTCTGGTGATCTTTGTGGTTCCCATCATTCTGTTTGTCAGCGCGTTTGGCGCGCTCGCGGAAATGGACCCGAGCGGACAGCTGGATGATCAGACGGCAGCCCGTTTCCTGGGTACCTTTTTCGCGGGCTTTGGCCTGATGTTTCTTTTCTCGCTGCTCTACATCTTCATCGCGACGCGCCTTGCGCCCTGTTTCGGACTGACGGTGAAAGAGAAGGAGATACGCTTCTTCGATGCCTGGAACGTGTCGCGCGGCCGGTTCTGGCCGATCCTTGGGGCGTATGTGATCATCGTCGTCGTGGTCTCGGTGTTCTCCCAGATCATCTCGGCCATCGCGCAGATGCTGATGATGCCTTTCCTGATGAGCCTACCGGTTGGTGATGAGCTGCCCACCGAGGAAATGGCGGCGATCTTCCTCTCGCCTGCCTTCATTGCGCCGATGGCGCTCCTCTATTTCGGGCTGATGTTTGTGCAGGGGCTGACGCAGCACTTCGTCGGCGCGCCCGCCGCGCTCGCGGCCCGGCATGATCCGCGCAATGATCTTGGCGACGCCGAACGCGTCGACATCTTCTCATGAGGACACAAAGCGGGCAGGGCGCCTATTTCGCGCCCGCGCCTGCCTTGGTTTTCTTCACCGGCTTTTTCGGCTTTTCTGCCGGGGCTTCGGACTTGGATTTGGCGGCGGCTTTCTCCCGCTTGTTGCGGGCGGCGCGGCGCTCGTCCTGACGGCGGAACGTTTCTGCGAGGAATTTGCCGGTCCAGCTTTCCTTTACGGCGATAATGTCTTCCGGCGTGCCTTCGGCCACCAGCCGCCCGCCGCCGTCCCCGCCTTCGGGGCCAAGGTCGAGCACCCAGTCAGCGGTCTTCACCACGTCAAGGTTATGTTCGATCACCACCACCGTGTTGCCCGCGTCCACCAGCTCATGCAGCACTTCGAGCAGCTTCTTTACGTCCTCGAAATGCAGGCCCGTTGTTGGCTCATCAAGGATATACAGGGTACGGCCGGTTGCCCGCTTGGAGAGTTCCTTGGCGAGCTTAACCCGCTGCGCCTCGCCGCCTGACAGCGTCGTGGCCTGCTGGCCAACCTTTATATAGCCAAGGCCTACCTGGTTCAGCGTGTCGAGCTTGGAGGCAATCGCGGGCACAGCCGAGAAGAACTTCGCCGCGTCTTCCACGGTCATGTCGAGCACATCGGCAATCGACTTGCCCTTGAAGAGGACTTCCAGCGTCTCGCGGTTATAGCGTTTGCCCTTGCAGGTTTCGCAGGTGACATAGACATCCGGCAGGAAGTGCATCTCGATCTTGATGACACCGTCGCCCTGGCAGGCCTCACAACGCCCGCCCTTGACGTTGAAGCTGAACCGGCCGGCGGCATAGCCCCGCGCCTTGGCTTCAGGCAGGCCGGCATACCAGTCGCGGATCGGGCCGAAGGCGCCGGTATAGGTGGCCGGGTTTGACCGCGGCGTGCGCCCGATGGGGGACTGGTCAATGTCGATGACCTTGTCGAGATGCTGCAGCCCCTCAATGCTCTCATAGGGCGAAGGGGCGTCCGACGCGCCGTTGAGCTTGCGCGCCAGTGCCTTGTAGAGCGTCTCAATGATGAGAGTGGATTTGCCACCGCCGGAAACACCTGTGATCGCCGTGAAGGTGCCCAGCGGGATTGAGGCAGTGACGTTCTTGAGGTTGTTGCCACTTGCCCCTTTCAGCGTGATGCGGCGGGAGCCTTTGACCACCGGGCGGCGCTTCGGGATTGCAATCTCGCGCGTGCCGTTAAGATAATCCGCTGTCAGACTTTTCGGATTTTCCATCACTTCGTCCGGCGTGCCGGACGCAATGATCTGCCCGCCATGTACACCCGCGGCAGGGCCCATATCGATGACATGATCGGCCAGCAGGATCGCGTCCTCGTCATGCTCCACGACGATGACGGAGTTGCCGAGATCGCGCAGGCGTTTCAGTGTTTCGAGGAGGCGTTCATTGTCGCGCTGGTGAAGGCCGATGGAGGGCTCGTCG
>NZ_NCJT01000342.1 GCF_002282565.1 Hyphomonas sp. 34-62-18 | reverse complement strand
GATGAACGGCGTATCGAAAGCCTATGCCATGACGGGCTGGCGCATCGGCTATGCCGCCGGTCCGGAGAAGCTGATCGGCGCGATGCGCAAGGTGATGGATCAGTCCACCTCAAACCCCTGCTCCATCAGCCAGTGGGCCAGTGTCGAGGCGCTGAACGGGCCGCAGGATTTCCTGCCCGGCTTCCGCGCCGCATATGCCGGCCGCCGCAATCTGATGGTGGAAGGCCTGAACCAGGCTGCCGGTATCGTCTGCCCCAAGCCGGAAGGCGCCTTCTATGTTTACCCCTCTTGCGAAGCGCTGATCGGCAAGAAAACCGCGGCCGGCACGGTGATCGACAGTGACAAGACCTTTGCGGCCGAACTTCTGGAAGCCGAAAAGGTTGCCCTCGTTTTCGGCGAAGCCTTCGGCCTGCCGGGAACCTTCCGCATTTCCTACGCAACCTCCGACGCGATCCTCAAGGAAGCGCTGGTCCGCATTCAGCGCTTCTGCGGAAGCCTGTCATAACCTGCTGCCATAGGCGGAACCTATACCCGCAGCGCGGGTTTCGGATTGGAAAATCAGTCGCCTGGTCCCAATATGCTTTGGGTAATTGGGGGGCTGTTCCCCCAAACTGTTTCAAAAGGAGAATTTCATGTCCATCGACATCGGAATGTCTGACGAAGCCCGCCAATCCTCCGCCGACGCCCTGAAGACTTTGCTTGGCGAGACTTATGCACTCTACGTCAAAACCCATGGCTACCATTGGAACGTCACGGGCCCGCGCTTCAACTCGCTGCACAGCCTGTTCATGACACAGTATACCGAGCTGTGGGCCGCCCTCGACGAGATCGCCGAGCGCATCCGGGCGCTTGGTCATTTCGCGCCGGGCTCCTCAGGCGAGATGATGAAACATGCCACCATCAAGCCGGACAATGACGTGCCCGATGCCGACACGATGGTGAAGAACCTTGCCGCGGGCCATGAGGCTGTCAGCCGCGCGGCCAAATACGGCATCACCATCGCGGAGAAGAACGCTGACCCGGTGTCGGTCGACCTCTTCACCCAGCGTGCGCAGATTGCCGAGAAGACGGCCTGGATGCTGCGGGCTTCCGTTTAAAGTGGTTTCACAAGTTCACCTCACCCCCTGAAGGTAAAATCTACTTGGGGTGAGATACGCTTTCTTTAGCCACACACACCGCATTGCACTTGCTCCGCCGCGCCTTACGATATGCGCCATGACGATTCACATGGTGAAACTCTGTGTCGGTGCTGATGATATCGACGACCTGGCGGACTGGCAGGCCCGGCTGATGAAGAAGCTGCCCGCGCCGGTTCATCACACGCGGATGATCCCCAAGCGGGCCGAAGAAATGCTGAACGGCGGCTCCATCTACTGGGTCATCAAACGCGCCATTCGCGTGCGCCAGCGGATTGTCGATATCCGCACCATCAAGGATGAGGAGGGCAAGGACCTCTGCGAACTGGTGTTCGACCCCGAACTGGTGCGCACCTATACCCAGCCCAAGCGGCCCTTCCAGGGATGGCGTTACCTGAAGCCGGAAGAGGCCCCGCGCGACCTCAAATCCGGGGCCGACGCGGTCGATATTCCGGCCGATCTCGACGCCGCCCTGAAGAATGCGGGCGTCTGGTAGCCCTTCCCGGCTTTTTCCGCGCGTTGCCGAATGTCCGCTTCTGACCCGTTTTCCGGTTCTTCTGCGCATATTCTGGTGTGGAAGAATGGGGACGCTTGCCATGAAACTCTGGACCGCACTGGCGCTTGCCGCCACGCTGACACCTCTGCTCGGCGCCTGCGCCACGCCGCGCGCCACCGCGCCGGTTTCGCAGGACATGCTGGCCTATTCCAACGAGATCGCCACCGCCCAGCAGCGCCAGCTCCTGCTCAACATCGTGAAGTTGCGCTATAATGATCCGGTGAGTTTCGTTGAGGTCCAGACGCTCACCACAGAAGACTTCTCCGGCAGAGCGGGCGGTATCGCCAGCGCCATTGGCCTTGATGACGGCCCATTCAATGAGGTGCTAGCCGGCGACTTCGGCATGCAGCGATCCCAGACCCCGACAGCGGTTTACAACGTCCTGCGGGGCGGGGCGTACGCGCAGCAATTACTGCAGCCGGTGGCGCCGGAATCGATATTCCTGCTCAGCCAGTCGGGCTGGAGTGTGGAGCGCTTGATGCTCTGCTGCGTCGCCCGGATCGGGGACGTGGACAATGCCCG
>NZ_NCJT01000014.1 GCF_002282565.1 Hyphomonas sp. 34-62-18 | reverse complement strand
TTAGGGTCAGGACCCATTGATTTCAGCCGCGCGGCATGATTCAGGCTCCGCAAGGAGACTGGATCATGAGCAACCTTTTCTGGCTGACGGATGCGCAGATGGCCCGCCTTCAGCCGTTTTTCCCGAAGAGCCACGGCAAGCCGCGCGTCGATGACCGGCGTGTTCTCAGCGGCATTATCTTCATCAATCGCAATGGCTTGCGGTGGTGCGATGCGCCCAAGGAGTATGGTCCACCGAAGACCCTCTATAATCGTTGGAAGCGCTGGGGCGAGAAAGGCGTCTTCGCCCGGATGATGGAAGGCCTGGCCTCCGAGGCGGCCGTTCCGAAGACGGTGATGATAGACGCGACCTATCTGAAGGCGCATCGCACGGCCTCCAGCCTGCGGGCGAAAAAAGGGGGCCCGGCGACCAGAGGGGCCGCCTGATCGGCCGCACCAAAGGCGGCATGAACACCAAACTGCACGCCGTCACCGACGCTGATGGGCGGCCGATCCGGTTCTTCATGACTGCAGGTCAGGTGAGCGACTACAGCGGTGCTGCGGCCCTGTTGGGCAGCTTGCCGGCGGCAGAATGGCTGCTGGGCGACCGTGGCTATGATGCCGATTGGTTCAGAGATGCGTTGAAAGACAAGGGGATTAAGCCCTGCATACCGGGACGGAAGTCCCGTGGAAAACCCGTCAAGTATGACAAGCGCCGCTACAAACGCCGCAACCGGATCGAGATCATGTTCGGGCGGCTGAAGGACTGGCGACGGGTCGCAACCCGTTACGACAGATGCCCGAAGGTCTTCCTCTCAGCCATCGCCCTCGCCGCAACCGTCATGTTCTGGCTATGAATCGAGAACGAGTCCTGACCCTAAAGGTTCCTGTCAGCGGAGGGTAAAGGGATTTCTGCGCTAAGCAACACTGAATTGCCCCATCATGCCGCCGTCTTCGTGTTCCAGAATGTGGCAGTGATACATGTAGGGCGCAGCCGCTGAGGCAGGTTTTTCGAATTTCATCGCAAGCTCCACTTCACCATCCACCAGTACCGTATCCTTCCAACCCCTGTTCTCTGCACGCGGTGCCGTACCGTTTTCCGACAGGACCTGAAACCGGACGCCGTGAACATGGAACGGGTGCATCATCATGGCCCCACGCACAATCCAACGCTCGATGCTGTTGAGTTTGGTGGAAAAATTGAGCGTTCCCGAATCGTATGACGCGCCGTTGATCGAAAATCGGTTACCGGACCGCGAGAACATCATCCCCATGCCCATCGACATATCCAGTGACAGACGTCGGACTGGCGCGTCCTTGACCGCAAGATCAGGCAACTGCCCGTCCAGAGAGCCGGGCAGGGCGTCGATGCGAACCGGAAGGGTTGTGTCGACAGCGAAAGGCAGCACGGTGAATGGACTGCCGGAACCGCCGCCGCCCATCATTCCGCCCATGGCCGAATTAATGATATCGTCGGACTTCAAAACACTGTCCCGCCCGCTTGTGAAATCCACAAGCACTTCTGCGCGCTCTCCTGGTGCAAGGGTCAGGCGGTTCAGCGCAATCGGTCGATCCAGAAATCCGGCATCTGTCGCGATGAGATGAAGCGACCGGCTGTCAGACATGGACAGGCGGTAAACCCGCGCATTCGAGCCGTTGACGACACGGCACCGCACGATCCCCTTCGGAACCGCTGCCGACGCGCCGATTTGACCGTTCACAACCATTGTGTCGCCCTGAAACCCGTTCATGGACTGGTGCATGCCGGGATCGTATTTCAGGCGTCCGCGCCAGTTGAACTGACGGTCCTGCAATACAAGGGTCAGATCATCGACCCCGTAGGCGGATGGCAATCCACGGGCGTCATCCGCGTCATCCGTCACCTGCAGAACACCCGCCAGCCCCAGCATGACCTGCCGTGCCGTCGCGCCGTGAATGTGGCTGTGATACCAGGCCGTTGCCGGGGGCTGGTCAAGGTCCAGCACCGGCTTCCAGGTGTCTCCCGGTGCGATGGCCTGATGTGGTCCGCCATCGAACTCACCGGCAACAACCAACCCGTGCCAATGCGCCGACATCGGCTCGCCAAGCGTGTTGTGCACCTCTGCCCGTGTCTCGACCCCGGCCTGCACCCGGATCGTCGGGCCAAGGTATCCCTGGTTGTAGCCGAACGTTTCGCTGGCGGCACCGTCGTCAAAACGGGTCTCGCCCGTGCGGGCTTCCAGCTGAAAAAGCCGGGATGTCGTCGCATCGAGAAGGGCCCCAAAGCCTGCGGCATGGCCCAACAGTTCTCGACGGTTCAACAGTTTCACTTCAACTCAATTCCTCTGGCAGCGCCGCCAGAGCCATATCGACACTGACGACCGGATAACCGCCCGCGATCCAGCCCGGTCCGGCGGCAGAACCGAGCATGCCTTCGGATACGTCAAGAAAGCCGCTGTAGCCAGCCTGCCGAAGACTTCGCATGACGCGGCCAGACCGCCCGCCTGTCGCACAGATGAGCGCGACAGGCCGCCCTTCGGCCCGTTCCCGGGCGGCAAAAAGCCGCTCGGCGAAACGGTCCTCATGCAGGCTGATGGGCCAGGTACCGTCGGCAACGCCGGTGTCGGTCCATTCCGGTCGCGACCGAACGTCGATCATCCGGATCAGGTCCTGTTGCAGCGCATCTGCTGCCATGTCCGCCGACCAGACCTCGGCGGTCTGGGCGACAGCCGAGAAAGGTGCAACGGAACTGGCCAACATCGCAAGGCTTGCGCCGCGGCGCGTCAGAAAGAAGGCCATAATTTGCCCCCATCAAGCTGAGTGCCGCAGGCTTGACCCTTATTCGCTGTCATGATGACCTTCCATGTCCGTTCCGGTGGAAGTACCGTTCATTTTGCTCATCCGTGTACCGGCATCTTCCATCTCGTCCTGAGAGATCTGGCCGTTACCGTCCGCATCGAGATGCTGAAAGCGATCTACCATGCGCGCGCGCATTGCGTCCATATGCAAGGCTTCGAACTCGTCAAGTGTCAACGCTCCATCGGAATTCGCATCGAACTCCCGCATTTTTTCGGACATCTGCGCGGCCATTTCATGAGGCTGTCCACCGGACATCATTGTCGACATCATGTCCCGATCCATCATTCCCATCATGTTGCCCTGGCCACCCATCATAGCGGCATGCATCTTCATCATTTTTCGCATCATCGGCATCATGTCCCCGCCCATCATGCCCATCTGATTGTCGCCATCGCCCATCGCCATGCCGGACATATTCCCGCTGTCAGGCTTGCTGTCGGCAGCCCCGTCGGATTCCGCAAATGCTGTTTGCGCCATGCCAACCGCGATCACCACGCCAAGCGCAATAATTTCTTGTTTTTCATTTCTCTTTCCTTTCAGACTTACCCTAGATACATTGGCGTTATAGCGCTTTGATTAAAGGCCAAGCGCGGGCCGTTTTGTAATCATTTGTCACAGCATCCTGTTACAAACGGTGACAAAGCAACCACTCACAGTTCGCCGGACGATTTGCTAGACAGACGTCGATCCAGTGAATTCATTGAAGAGGCTGATGATCCTTTGACACCTGAAATCGGTCATTTCGCGCTGGCACTGGCCTTGGCCATGGCGCTTGTTCAAAGTGTGCTGCCCATCCTCGGTGCGGGGCGCGGAAACATCCTGTGGATGCAGTCTGCCAGATGGTCCTCGTTCGGTCAGGTTTTCTTTGTCGGCATCGCGTTTCTGGCGCTGATGCAAGCCTTCGTCACAAGCGACTTCACGGTCAAGAACGTGGTGGAGAATTCCAATTCACTCAAACCGATGCTGTTCAAGGTGGCAGGCACCTGGGGCAGTCACGAAGGATCCCTGTTGCTGTGGACCCTTATCCTGACGGTGTTTGGTGCGGCGGTCGCCCTCTTCGGATCGAACATTCCTCTGTCGCTGAAGGCAAGAACGCTGTCGGTGCAGGCCTGGATCAGTGTCGGTTTCCTGACTTTCATGCTGCTGACGTCCAATCCCTTCGACCGCGTTTTCCCTCCGCCAGACGACGGTCAGGACCTCAACCCATTATTGCAGGATGTCGGTCTCGCCATGCACCCGCCGCTTCTCTACTTCGGGTATGTCGGGTTCTCGATTGTCTTTTCGTTCGCGGTTGCCGCCCTGATCGAAGGGCGGGTGGACGCGGCCTGGGCACGGTGGGTACGTCCGTGGACGCTGGCTGCCTGGATGAGCCTGACCGCAGGCATCGCGCTGGGATCCTGGTGGGCCTATTATGAGCTTGGCTGGGGCGGCTGGTGGTTCTGGGACCCCGTTGAGAACGTCAGTTTCATGCCATGGCTGATGGGCACGGCACTGCTGCATTCCGCAATCGTGACGGAGAAACGGGATGCGTTCAAAAGCTGGACAATCCTTCTGGCGATCCTGACTTTTTCCCTATCGCTCTTGGGCACGTTCATTGTCCGATCGGGCCTGCTGACCTCTGTGCATGCATTCGCGGTCGACCCGGAAAGGGGACTTTATATCCTTGGATTGCTGGCCGTTTCGATCGGCGGTTCCCTTGCTCTGTTTGCCTGGCGCGCGCCGACAATGGAGCCCGGCGGCCTGTTTAAGCCGATCAGCCGGGAAGCGGGGCTATTGGTGAACAACCTGCTGCTGGCCACGGCCACCGGCATTGTGCTGTTCGGCACCTTGTACCCGCTCTTCTACGAAGCCGCGACGGGCGGTGAAAAACTGTCGGTGGGGCCGCCCTTCTTCAATGCGTCCTTTATTCCCGTGATGCTGCCGCTCGTCTTTGCGATGGGGCTGGGGCCTTACCTGTCCTGGAAACGTGCCGATCTGGCGGGCGTTCTGCAGCGGTTGCGTTTCGTGGTCGTTCTGGCCGTGCTCGCGACATTGGTGACCTGGTATCTCGCCGAGGGCGGTCCGGTGTTGGGGTATCTGTCGCTGATGCTTGCATTCTGGCTGTTTTTCTCAACCCTGCGGGAATGGGCGATGCGCATAAAGCTGTTTGAGGCACCGTTCCCGGAATCGGTGCGCCGTGCACGCAACCTGCCCAGATCCTCTCATGGGATGACACTGGCTCATGCGGGGCTCGCGATGGCGATGTTCGGATTTATCGGCTCGACGGTCTGGAAATCCGAGGAAATCATCTTTGTCCGGCCCGGTACAGAGGTCAGCATTGGTGGGTTCGATGTCACCTTTGAGGGGGCCGAACGTGTGCGTGGGCCAAATTACTTCGCGGATCGTGGCACGCTTCGTGTGGCCCGGGAGGGGAACTATGTCACCGATCTCTTCCCGGAGCGGCGTACCTATCCGGTCGCGCAAACCACCACCACAGAGAGCGCCATCAGATCGACAATGGCCGGTGATCTCTATGCGTCCATCGCAAATCCGGCCGCCGAGGACGAGAGCACGCAAGGGGCTTGGACCCTGCGCATCCTGTATGAACCTCTGGTCAACTTTATCTGGATCGGATCGGCGATGCTTGTGCTTGGTGGGGGTCTTTCGCTGTCTGACCGGCGGTTGCGCGTCGGGGCACCCCGTCGCAAGGCGAAAGCGCCCGCAGCACTTCCTGCGGAGTAGGCATGGGACGTATACTGGCATTCATTCCGCTGGCAATCGCGGCCATTTTCGGGGGGTTTTTTCTGTGGGGCTTGAACCCGGACCGGGACCCGAACAACATTCCTTCGGTTCTGATCTCGCAGCCGGCACCCGAATTCGATCTGGCCGCTGTCGACGGGTTGGAGACGCCAGGGCTTTCCCGCGCCGATCTGGTCGGGAACCCGCGACCGGTCATCGTGAACGTGTTTGCCTCGTGGTGCGTGCCCTGCCGGGCCGAACACGGGGTTCTGACCCAGATGGTCGAAAAGGACGGGCTGACGTTGTTCGGGATCAATTACAAGGACAAGCCGGAGGATGCGACTAAATGGCTTGCTGAGCTTGGCAATCCCTACGAAAGGATCGGGTCTGATCTGAGCGGCAGAGTGGGGATTGAATGGGGCCTTTCGGGCGTACCTGAAACATTCATTGTCGGCTCTGACGGGACGGTGTTGTTCAGATATGTCGGCCCCGTCGTGGGCGAAACGGCGATTTCCACATTCAGGGAAGCATTGATCCAGGCTGGCGCGTTAGCAAGGGGCCAGAACGGATGAGGTATATCGCATTTGCTTTCCTCCTGCTGCTTCCGGTGACGGCCTTGGCGGTCGAGCCAGACGAGATGTTGCAGGATCCTGTACTGGAGCAACGCGCCCGTGAAATATCACGGGAACTGCGCTGCGTTGTCTGCCAGAATCAGGACATCGACAGCTCCAACGCCGGGGTTGCGCGGGACCTGCGCATACTGGTGCGCGAAAGGCTTGTTGCCGGTGACAGCGACAAGGAGGTCATCGCGTACATCCACGCCCGGTATGGCGATTATGTCCTGATGCGCCCGCCCCTGAATCGCGCCACTCTCGCGCTCTGGATGGCGCCCTTCGTGTTTGCGCTTGTTTCGCTGCTTGTCGGCTGGACCGTCATTTCGAGAAGCCGGCGCAGGGCTGCCGCAACGGGATTTTCCGATGACGAAAAAGCGGAAATTGCGCGTTTCATTGAAGAGAACGCTTCAAAGGACGGTTCATGATCTGGTTGGTTTTCGCCCTGTTATCCGTTGTCGGTCTGCTTTTCATGGGCCTGCCGCTGCGCCATCGGTCGTCGCGGACACCCGTCCCGGCTGACGCCACGGATGCGGTCCTCATGGATCAGTTGGATGAGGTTCGGCGGGATCTTGAGCGCGGTGTCATTTCCGACACCGAGGCCACGGCGGCGGAGCAGGAGATCAAGAGACGGATCCTCGTGCAGTCGCGCCGGTCCGTTCTGTCAGATGGGAAACCGGCGGCAGGGGGCCGCTTGATGGTCGTTCTGAGCGCAGTGTTCGTGCCGGTCTTCGCTTTTGGATATTACTCCGCAATGGGCTCGCCAGAGATCCCAGGTGTCGCCTTTGCCGAACGTGCCACTGAACGGCAGGAAGCGGCGGAAATCGCCGAATTGACAGATCGTCTGTACGTCCGGCTCAGTTCAGACCCCGAAGGCGGGCCTTCGGAAGGCTGGATGCTGCTGGGGCAAACCTATTCGAAAATGGGCCGGTATGCGGATGCAGCCGATGCATATAGAGTTGTCGCACAACGACCGGAGGCCGATTCCGCCGTCTTCTCCATGTTGGCCGAGGTTCTGATCTACGCAGAGCAAGGTGTGGTGACACCTGAAGCGGACACCGCGATTGATCGGGCGTACGAACTGGATCCTTCCAATCCCGGTGCTGCCTTTTTCAAGGCAGTCTCGCTCGAGCAGAAGGGCGATGAGGCTCGGGCTCACGAAACGCTGGTGGCCCGGCTGGACGATGCGGATAGGTTTTTCCCGTGGATGGAAAGCTTTGTTGGCGAAGCCAACCGGATTGGCGCGAAGATCGGCAAGGCTCCGATCTCGCTGGCCGACTATGCCCCGAAGACCAGTGCGTCCGGCCCGACACAGGAAGACATCGAAAACGCGCAGGACATGAGTGTGGAGGAACGACAGGATTTCATTCGCTCGATGGTCGAACGGCTGGCCACGCGGCTGGAAGATGAGCCTGACGATCTTGATGGATGGATGCGGCTTGGCAATGCCTATTCGGTTCTGGGTGATACCGCGCCGGCAATCGCGGCGTTTGAACACGCTGAAATCCTGTTGTCGGAGGTGCCGGGAGATGACCCGCGCCGTCAAGCCGTGCAAAGCGCGTTGGAACGGTTGCGCCCGTAGTGGCGTGGGCGACCGTCGCTGTGCAGGTGAATGTGAGGCAGGATCAAGGTTTGGCGCTTAATCGAAAGCCCATCCGGTCCGGCCGTCGTCACAGACTATTTCGTGGGTAGTACCTTCAGACTGACCGACCAAGCGACATCCTACGGGAAGCATGACGTCGTGTGCCGCATCCCGTGTCACGGAAGGGGGCTCAAGTGGGCAAAGCTTGCCCGAGGCCGACTGGGCACAACCGCCGAGGGCCAGAATACCTGCAATCGGAATTCCGATTGTCAGCCGCGTTCTAGCGGGCGCGTACCAGTTCTCGTTCGGGAGCTTGGCCATCTTCAAATTCTGCATCCACAGTCGCCTCGTTCGCCTGTTCAACTCTTGACCCGTGACACGACTTTCCCATCATCCTGTGCATGACGACATGCGCACCAAGACAAAGTGCGAGCGGCGCAAAAAGGCCGACGTTGCCCCACAGACCCGCGATCGTGCCGCCTGCAATAAAGAATGCGGCGACTGGAAACAACATAACGGCACAACAGGCCATCATACCATACTGCATCAGTTTCGATGAACCGGTGGATTTTTGACTTTGATTGTCAGACATGTAGCTCTCCAGAATATGCTCGTGTTCTTCTGCGACATTCCAGTGAGGCAAGGTCAAGGGTACATTCGGATACAATTTGATCAGATGACAGCCTGCGGGTCGTTGACCAAGTTGGCCCGTCAGGTTGCCAGATCCAACGCATAGGACAGGAATGTGACGAGGGGGATCGGGGTCAGGCTGAACAGCAAGGCCATGCTCATTGTCCTGAACATGGTAGGCTTCGATGCCTCGCCAGAAGGTTCTGTCAGAACCACCAGAAGCGCGATGAAGGTGCCGGGCGCCAGGGCATAGAGATATACGCCCGAGATGTTCCCAAACATGAACGACCGCTCGAGCGTTGGTCCGACCACGCTCAAAGCTGTTGCACGGCTGCCGTTGAACGAGCCGAACAGATCGGCCGACATCACATAGACGGCAATGTGAACCCCAATGAATGCGACACTCCGCAGCAGGCCATCTAAAACCAGGTAAACAATCGGCCGATGCTGGTACTGCTTCAGCGCGACCGATGCGGAAACGAACCCCAAGTAATTCACGAGGAAAACGACCACAAACCCATTGGTAAAGACCTGCCGGAGGAAGCGCGAGAGCGCGGTCCCATTCGTCAGCAGCAGCGTCGCAAAACCAGGCGTTGCGAGGATGTAGACAAGCAGGAACGGCAATATGCTTGCCAAGCTCAGAACGGATACGTTCCAACAAAATCTGCCGAATGGTAAGGTCGGCGAAAAACTTTGTCGGAACGTATCGCGGGCAAACACGTCAGCCGTGGGTTGCGAAGACTTGCGTCGACCCATCCATCAGTACAAGCAGCACATCATAGGGATCACCTTGGGGGCCCATGCCGGGCGAACCCATGGGCATTCCCGGTGCTGTCAGTCCGCGCGCGACAGGTTTTTCGCTCAGCAACCGCCCGATGTCAGCCGCAGGCACGTGACCCTCGACGAAATATCCGCCCACGGACGTAGTGTGACATCCTGCCAGTTCCGGCGCGATGCCGTGTTTCTGCTTCAGAACCTGAAGCGTGTCGTAATCCACGTCCTCGACCGATGCCTTGAAACCGGCAGAGATCATCTCATTTACCCAAGCGCCGCAGCAGCCGCAGGTCGGTGTCTTTGTCACCTGCAACGTGGGTGCGGCGGTTTGCGACAAAGCAGGCCCGGCCAAGGCCAGGCTGAGTGCCGTAAGGCCAAATTCACGTCGGTTCACTTAAAACTCCTCGATGTTCTTCCTTAAATAGTTGCTCGGTATCCCGAAGTCGACTGCCCGCGCTGTTACATTTGGCTACAAACACGGGATGGGCGTCCCTTGGTGAAAATGACTATGTTGGCGGCATGAGCGATCTGCCACGCATCCTTGTCGTCGATGACCATTCAGAGATTCGGAAATCCGTCACCAGTTATCTGGAACGCAACGGCATGCGTGCTTCAGCGGCGGAAAATGCAGTTGAGATGGACGCAAGGCTGGCGGAAGCGCATTTCGATCTGATTGTCCTCGATGTGATGATGCCGGGCGAAGACGGGCTGTCCGCGTGCACGCGATTGCGCAAGGAAGGGCATATTCCGATCCTGATGCTGACCGCATTGGGTGACGACGAAGACCGCATCGCGGGTCTGGATGGCGGGGCAGACGATTATCTCGCCAAGCCGTTTAATCCCAAGGAACTGGTGGCGCGGATCAACGCGATATTGCGTCGGACGCAGCTGATCCCAAAACCGAATGGTTTTGCGGGGAAAACGTTGAAGTTTGCACACCTAAAGCTGGATTTCGATGGCCGCACACTGATTGACCAAGGCGGTTCGCGTACGCAACTTACATCCGGTGAACTCAAACTCCTGACCCTGTTCCTGCAAAGGCCAAGGACGGTCATTGGCCGCGACGAGCTGCTCAAATTGAGCACCGGCCGGGTCGCCGGTCCATTGGACCGAACCATCGACAATCAGGTGAGCCGGTTGCGCCGGAAGATGGAAGAGGACGTTTTGCGCCCGAAGATCATCGCGACTGTCCGGCATGGGGGGTATAGTCTTTCCTGCGATGTCGAGATTTGCGAATGAAGCTGCTTCCGCGGACGTTGCGTGCACAGATTGCCCTTCTGGTCCTCGGTGTCTTGATCCTCGCGCAAGCTCTGAGTCTTTGGTTTTTCGTTGATGAACGCTCGTTAGCCATTCAGGCCGCCATCGGTGCCGAAGCCGCCGGAAGGGCCGCAAATGTCGCACAGTTGATTGAAGGCGCACCCCCGGAATTGCATGCCCAGATCGTCCGCGCGGCAACGTCTCCGCTCGTACGGTTCGACCTTACAGACGAGCCGTCGGTTGCACACGGACAACACGATGACGGTGGAGCGGTCGAAGCGCGGATACGGGCACTGCTTCAGGAAAGCTACAGCCGGGATATCCGGGTTGAGGTTCATGAAATCGAGGGAGGTCTGCTGCCCCTTCCGAACCTGTCACCGGAAATGGCGCAAATGCACGCCGAAATGATGCAGGGCAGCCTTGCGGCCATCGAGATGGAGCTGTCCATTGCGCTGTCCGGTGGGAATTGGCTCAACATCGAGACGCGGTTCGAACGGCCGCCTCTGCAAAGGTCGCTGGCGTCCAACATATCCTTTGCACTGACTGCGGGACTTCTGCTGGTTGCAAGTTTCTGGTTTCTCCTGTCCCGACTGACCGGACCACTCAACGATCTCGCGACTGCGTCCGAACGTCTGGGTCGCGGCGCCGCCAAGGGCGATCTGCCGGTCGTAGGGCCGAAGGAAGTTCGGGATCTGACCCGATCATTCAACATCATGCAGGATCGCCTGACGCGATTTGTCAGTGACCGGACCCAGATGCTTGCAGCGCTTGCGCATGATCTGCGCTCGCCTTTGACGGCGCTTAGGGTGCGGGCCGAAATGGTGGACGACGAAGACACGCGCACGTCCTTGGTGGCGTCAAGTGAAGAGATGCAACGGATGGTCGATGCGACCCTCGATTTCGCGAAGGGCGTCGGACAGCATGAAGAGGTCCAATCGGTTGATTTGCACGATCTGATCACTGGTATGGGCTTGGACAAGGTTCAGGTGACCAGCCAAGGTCCACTCATCGTATCCGTGAAACCAAGCGCGATGGGGCGCGCGTTGAGAAACCTGATTGAGAACGCGATCCGCTACGGGAGTGAGGCCAGGGTTTCGTGGCAACGCATGGGCAGTGAGGTAGTGGTCGCCATCGACGATCAGGGGCCCGGTATTCCCGACAATCAGCTGGAGGCTGTTTTCGGACCCTATGTCAGGCTCGAGACGTCGCGATCACAGGATACCGGGGGTCATGGCCTGGGGCTGTCGATTGCGCGCAGCATCATCCTTGAGCACGGTGGTTCTATCGAACTGAAAAACCGCACTGATGGGGGTCTGCGCGCTGAAATCACGCTGCCCGTCAAACAAAGCGCCGAGTCAGCCCCGAAAGAGGAAGGCTCGCCACATATGGCGCGGGTTGTTCGTCACCTCAAACCCGACTAGTTTAGTGAGGCAAGTATATGAAACGAAGATATTTCCTGACTTCTGTTGCAGCTCTTTCGGTGAGTGGAAAAACAGCATTCGCGCATAGTGACGCAGAGCACGACCGGCGCGTCGGGCCATCTGTGGTGCCCCCGGAGCAGTTGCCGCGCCAGGTTCCGTTCACCGAGGCAGACAAACCGGGAGAAATACATGTCGATCCGAACCAGTTCGCTTTATTTTGGACTTTGCCGAACAATCGGGCAATCAGGTATACCGTCGGAATTGGCCGGGAGGGGCTCTATGAATCCGGCGAGTTCTATGTCGCGCGCAAGCAAAAGTGGCCGCGGTGGACGCCCACACCCGCCATGATAGCCAGAGATCCTGACCGATATCTTCGTTTTGCGGGCGGTGTGCCCGGTGGGCTGAACAATCCACTCGGTGCCCGCGCCTTGTATCTTTACCAGCCAGGGCGTGGGGACACCTACCTGAGAATTCACGGCACAACGGATCCGAAGACGATTGGTCGACGTGTCTCAAACGGCTGTGCAAGGCTTACCAATAATCAGATCATCGAACTCTATGAGAAGGTCCCGCTCGACACGCGTGTTGTCCTGAAACCCATCGAGGTTTGAGGCAGCAGCGCGAAGACGTGTCCGTTGGCCGGGATACATATCGTTACATAATATCAGGCCCCGGACTGTTCATGAAATGCGACCAGGCGGGTAGTCTAGTGGATAGGCAGACAACAACATGAGGCCATATGATGACCCGCAAGCAAACACGTGTAACGCGTCGAGCATTCACGGCAGGTGCCGCATCGGCAGCTTTCGCGGCCCCGTCCATCCTGCGTGCGCAGGTGGATCAAACCAGTGTCCGAAGGAATATCTCATCGTTTCGTACACACGCTTGGCAAGACCACTTTGACGCTTTGGACAAGGGTATCATCATCGCAGACACCGTTACCCGCGTGATGCAACACTGGACGGCCGATGGCGAAATGCGCATTTATCCGACATCGGTTCCCTTGTCTGACGAGCTGACAAAGCGCGGCTACACGACAGTCACGTTCAAGGACCCCGAACCTGACTGGACCCCTACACCCTCCATGCGCGAACGTGACCCGTCTTTGCCAGCCTATATGCCGCCCGGGCCGGATAACCCGTTGGGCGTCCGTGCCCTGCACCTGAGTTGGACGTACTACAGGATTCACGGCACCCATGATACGCGCAAGATCGGAAGACGCTCTTCAAGCGGGTGTATCGGTCTCTACAACGAGCAAATCATCGAGGTGTTCGAAAGGACACCGGTCGGCACGCAGGTACGATTAATCTGATGTCGAAGTCCGGCATCCTGATTGCGGCGTTTTTTGTCGTCGGTGGCGCGGTTGTGATCTGGCAGCAATTGCAGCCATCGTCTTCGATGCCCGGCCACACAATGACAACGCCTGATCTTTCGCAGACGGAAGAGGGCGCGCCGATTGCAGACGTGGTTGTGCCTGCTGAATTCTCAGCAAATGCCCAATTGGGAAAGCGTGTTTTCGATGGCGCTTGCGCCGCTTGTCACGGTGCGAATGCTGCCGGACAGAATGGCGTGGCACCGCCGCTTGTCCACAAGATCTATGAACCGAGCCATCACGGTGACGCCGCTTTTTTGCTTGCCGCGAAACAAGGTGTCAGAGCGCACCATTGGAAGTTTGGCAATATGCCGCCAGTTGAAGGCGTCACACCCGGCGATGTGAAGATGGTTGTTGCATATGTGCGGGAACTTCAGCGCGCCAACGGGATCAATTGACAGGAATGACCAACATGAACATGAAGATATGGATTACTGCCATTGCGATCGGGACGACCGGCGTTGCTGCCTTGGCGCATTCCGGAGCAACCGGCGTGGTGCTGGAGCGGATGCAGGGCATGTCCGCGATGGCCAAAACACTCAAGACGCGATCACCCATGATGCGGGGTCAGGTACCTTATGACGCCGATGTCGTCCGCAGGGAAGCTGGCGCGATGATCGGCCATGCCGGTGAGCAAATGACGCGACTGTTTCCTGAAGGCTCGGGTGGCGGAGTGTCCAAGGCGTTGCCGTCGGTCTGGGAAAACAGCGAAGAGTTCGCGGCCCTTGCGCAAGAGTTGAGAACAGCCGCCGAAGGATTGAAGTTGAGCGCAGGCAATGGGTTGGCCGCAGCACAGGGCAACGGTAGCGAATCAATGATGGGCGGCGCCACTGACGGGATGATGGGTGGCGGGTCCGCGCCTGCAATGGGAGGGGGCATGATGGGATCGGACCTTCCCATGACGACCGAGATGTTTGCGGACATGCCGACCGACCGTGCGTTCGCGATGGTCGCCCAGACCTGTTCGGCCTGCCACCAGAAGTTCCGCAAAGAGGACAAGTGATCAGATGCGGTGGTGGCGTTGGATCATCGGTGCGGGGGTCGTCGGCGGCATCGGCGTTGTCGCGGCAACGATAGCCTGGCCGATCGGTGCGCCAGTCTCGGACCTGACCCTGCAAGGCGATGCCCAGCGGGGGTCGTATCTGGCGCGCGCCAGTGGATGCATTGCGTGCCACACCAACTTTGAAGCTGGCGGGGCGCCATTGGCAGGAGGAGCGCCGCTCCGGACCGATTTCGGGACATTCTATCCGCCAAATCTGACCACCGATGTCGAATTCGGGATTGGCGGCTGGACAGTAGAAGAGTTTGCAGAAGCGGTAAGGCAGGGAATTTCCCCGGACGGAGACCCCTATTATCCCACCTTCACCTACCCGTTTTATGCAAACTACACGGATCAGGACATTGCCGATCTGTGGGCCGCGTTCCAGACCGTGCCAGCCGTGAATGTGCCGACCCCGTCCCATGAGGTGCCTTTTCCGTTCGATCAGCGATGGGGGATGAAACTTTGGCGGGCGGCTTTTCTGACAAAGCCTGACACCGCACCAGAGGCGGACCGAAGCGATGCTTGGAACAGGGGCAAGCTGCTGGTCAACGGGGCGGCACATTGTGCTGCCTGCCACACAACGCGGAACTTTGCAGGCGCACGCATAGTATCGAAGAGGTTTTCCGGCAACGACGCCTTGCCGGGAGGTGGCAAAGCACCTTCGATCCGGACGCGCGATCTTGTGTCCGAAGGCTGGACAACAGACGATATGGCTTATGCATTGCGATCTGGCATAACGCCGTCTGGCGACGTATTTGGTGGATCAATGGCCGAAGTCGTGCGCTATGGCACGGGCTTTCTGAGCGACGCAGACCTGAATGCGATGGCCACCTACCTGCTGGACAACAAATCATAATCTTGGGAACCCACGAATGATCACGCTCAATCGCCGCCAATTTCTGGCAACATCTGCTGCGTTCAGTGGTCTGTCGGCCAGCACTGGATTTGCGGGCACGCCATTCGCGACCCTGACAGCCCAGCAAACCGACGTGCAGCTGCTGCCCGGCAACTATGGCAAGACATCGCTTTGGTGCTTTGACGGCGGCTCACCCGGTCCGGAGATTCGCGTGGCGCAGGGGGGGCGTGTCCAGCGCAGATTGGTCAACCGGTTTTCTCAGGGAACGTCGACGCATTGGCACGGCATCCGCATCGACAATGCGATGGATGGCGTTTCCGGCCTGACACAGGATGTGGTCCAGCCGGAGGAAACATTCGACTATGACTTTACTGTCCCGGATGCCGGGACCTATTGGTACCATGCCCATAATAGGTCGTTTGAGCAGGTGGGCAGAGGGCTTTACGGTGCACTGATCGTGGAAGAGGCCGAGCCTCTCGACATTGATCGCGAGGAAGTCCTGATCCTGGATGATTGGCTTATTGACCCCGAAACCGCGCAGATCAAAGACGACTTCGGAGCGCCTCATGATCTCAGCCACGCAGGGCGCATCGGCAACCTGCTGACGACCAATGGAACCTTCAATCTGGGCCTGAGTGCACGCAAGAACGAAAGACTGCGCTTGCGGCTGATCAATGCTGCCAATGCGCGCAATTTCCAACTGGGGCTGGAAGGCCTTGACGGTTGGGCGGTTGCTTTGGACGGCATGCCCCTGGCTGCACCCATTAAGGTGACGGAGCCGATGATCCTCGCTCCGGCTCAACGGATCGACCTGATCGTCGATGTGGTCGCGGATGTTGGTGAAACGGCTCATATTCTTCAGTTCGGCCGGGAAGAGGCCTTCAGCCAGGTTACATTCGAGGTCGTTGAGTGGGGCTCGAAAAATCGTCGAGACGCGCCTTTGGCCTTGCCGCCGAACGACCACAGGATGGTCGACTTGAGTGAAGCCACGATGCTCAGCCTGAGTATGGAAGGCGGTGCCATGGGGCGGATGAGGTCCGCTTCCCTTGGGGGCGAACTCAAGCCGATCGGCGAGATCGTCGAGGCCGGGTATTTCTGGTCGTTCAACGGCAAAGTGGACGGGATCAACGGTGATCCCCTTGCGCGGCTGGACCGCGGCCAGAATGTACGATTGAAGATCGTGAACGACACGGCGTTTCCGCACGCGATGCACCTGCATGGCATTCACTTCCACGAGGTCGCCGAAAACGGCACCCTCGGACCGCTGCGTGACACGACCCTTCTTGAACGGGGTCAGACGCGCGAGATTGCCTTTGTGGCGGACAACCCGGGCCAATGGCTGCTACATTGCCACATGCTGTCGCATGCGGCTTCGGGCATGATGACCAAGATCGTCGTTGGATGACCCCGCGATCCGTCTATCTTGCGTTGGGCGTAGTTACCGTTGCGGTGGCTACCATATTCCTGTGGACCCGGTCCGGCGGAACCGACCATACGGCGGAAAACCTCATCAACTCCTCAGCCGATGTGGCCGCGGGCGAAGTCCTCTATGCCGAAAATTGCGCCGCGTGCCATGGCGCAAATCTGGAAGGTGAAGAAAACTGGCGCAGTCCGCGTGATGACGGAAGCCTGCCCGCACCGCCGCATGATGCAAGCGGCCACACTTGGCACCACGCGGACAGCATGCTGTTCGCCTACACCAAGCTGGGGGGCGCCGAGGTTCTCGCGGCGCAAGGCGTTGACTTCAACAGCGGCATGCCCGGTTTCGGCGACCAACTGAGCGACGGGGAAATCTGGGACATCCTCGCATACATCAAGTCAACATGGCCGGAGCGTGAACGCGCCACGCAAGCCGAGCGCACGGCCCAGGATATTGCCTCACAAGGAGACGGATAATGAAAAGATTCTTGGCTACCACCGCACTGTTAATGCTTCCCATCGCTGCGACGGCAGACGGCATGGACGAAGACCGGATCAAGGAACTGGTGCTGGAAGCCATCCGCGAGAATCCGGGCATCGTGTTCGAGGCCGCGCAGTTGTTCGAACAGCAACAGCAGGCGTTGCAGGCGCAAGCCGCAGCGCAGGTTCTCGATACGGAAAAAGCCACGCTTGAAAATGATCCCAATGCGCCCGTTCTGGGCAATCCGGATGGCGATGTCACGGTTGTCGAATTCTTCGACTACAACTGCCCCTATTGCCGCCGGGTTAAACCTGAAATGGAGGCATTGCTTGCCGCTGATCCCAACGTCAGGGTCGTTTACCGGGAATGGCCCATTCTGGGGGACGGGTCGGTTTTTGCCGCCCGCGCGGCGCTGGCGTCCCGAAACCAGGGCAAATATGAAGAGTTTCATTGGGCCATGATGCAACTGAAGGAACGCGCAGAGGAAGCATCGATTCTCCGCACTGCGGAAGACATCGGCCTCGATATTGCACAGTTGCGTCGCGACATGAACGGACCGGAAATAGAAGAACACATACAGACTTCCATGCGGCTTGCGCAATCTCTGGGGTTCAGTGGCACACCTTCATTTGTGATCGGCGACAGTCTTGCGCCGGGCCTGATCCAGGCGGACCAGATGATCGAGCTTGTCGATCAGGCACGGGCCGCCGAATAAGGACAAGCTTACGCGGCTGAAGCGTCGTAGCCAGCGTCAACGATGGCTTGCCGCACAGCGGCCTGTTCCAATGCGCTTTGGACAGTGACAAGGCGAAGGTCCAGATCGGACGTGACAACGGCTGATGGATCCTTTGCCTTGATGCCGCTTTCGATAGCGGATGTACAGTGTCCACAGCTCATTTTCGGGACGGAAAAAATCATGAAGGCCTCCATTTTTGGTACAACCTTAGACTTGGTCGTTCCATCGGGAGGAAGGTCAAGCAAATATCAGAAAAATAAATGAGATACTCTCTTGAGCTTCCAGCAACTGGAAGCCCTATATCAGGGTAAGTTCAACCGAGGAGTCTCTCATGACCGACCCCAATACGATACGTCTGTCCGTTTCCGGCATGAGCTGCGCGTCCTGTGTGGGCAGGGTTGAAAAGGCTCTCGGCGAGGTTCCAGGCCTTTCGAACGTCAGTGTCAATCTGGTGAGTGAAACGGCACAGTTTCAGACGGATGATGCAGCCACGACGGGCGCAGCGGTTGCGGCACTGTCGCAGGCCGGCTACCCGGCAAGCACGGCGCGCGTCACGCTGAACGTAGACGCCATGTCCTGCGCGTCCTGTGTCGGTCGGGTTGAACAGGCGCTTGTACGGACACCCGGCCTATTGAATGCGGCGGTCAATCTAGCAACCGAAACGGCTGTGGTAGAGTATCTTTCAGATGCCATCACCCCGGAAGAGATTGCCCGGATCAGTACGGAGGCGGGATACCCGGCCGAGATTGCGCAGAGCGATGCGCACGAGGACCGATCGGACCGCAAGGCAGAAGAAGCCGACGCGCTGGCGCGCCGTGTCATCCTTGCCGCGATCCTGACCGTTCCGGTGTTCGTTCTGGAAATGGGAAAACACACCATACCCGGCTTTGAGGGCCTGATTGAGAGCACAATCGGCATTCAAACGTCGTGGCTGATCCAATTCGCGCTTGCCACGGTGGTTCTGTTCGGACCGGGTTGGAGGTTCTTTGCGAAGGGCATTCCGGCGTTGATCAAGCGTGCTCCGGATATGAACAGCCTTGTCGCGCTGGGAACCGGGGCGGCGTGGACTTATTCCGTAGTCGCGACCTTCCTGCCACAGGTGCTGCCTGACGGTGTGCGCGCCGTCTATTTCGAAGCAGCGGCGGTTATTGTCGTTCTGATCTTGTTGGGTCGCTGGCTTGAAGCGCGGGCCAAGGGCAAGACCGGTGCAGCCATTCAGGCCCTTCTTGGTCTGCAGGCAAAGACAGCCAGGGTCCTGCGCGAGGGGCAGGCGACCGAGGTTGACATCAAGGAACTTCGGATCGGCGATCAGATCCTCGTGCGTCCCGGTGAAAGGCTGCCTGTCGATGGCGAGGTCACAGAAGGATCAAGCAACGTCGATGAAAGCATGATCACCGGTGAACCCCTCGCCGTGCCAAAGGCTGCTGGCGAACCGGTGACCGGCGGCACGGTGAACGGCACCGGGAGCCTGACCATAACGGCGACGCGGGTCGGGGCGGATACCACGCTGGCGCAGATTATCCGCATGGTCGAAGATGCTCAGGGGGCCAAGCTGCCGATCCAAGGCCTAGTGGATCGCGTGACCATGTGGTTCGTGCCTGCCGTTCTGGTTCTGGCGCTTGCGACTGTGGTTGTCTGGCTGCTGGTCGGTCCCGATCCGGCTCTGACCTTTGCGCTTGTGGCGGGTGTCTCCGTTCTGATCATTGCGTGCCCCTGCGCCATGGGGTTGGCCACGCCCACCTCGATCATGGTGGGGACAGGACGCGCTGCCGAGATGGGGGTGTTCTTCCGCAAGGGAGATGCGCTGCAACATCTGGACGACGTCGGCCTCGTTGCGCTCGACAAGACCGGGACGGTCACCCAAGGGCAACCCAGTTTGACAGACCTCATCACGGCCGACGGCTTTGACCGGGCAGAGATACTCGCCCTCATCGCATCTGTCGAGGCGCAGTCTGAGCACCCGGTGGCAGAGGCCATCGTGCAGTCCGCAAAGAGCGAAGGCCTGTCCTGGCCCGATGCGACGGAATTCCGGTCCGTGACCGGCTACGGTGTCGAGGCGCTTGTCCAGGGCCGCAAGGTTCATGTCGGTGCGGATCGCTTCATGGTGCAGCAGGGCATTGACACCAGCCCGCTGGAAGACCGCGAAAGGGCGTTGGCCGAAAAGGGACGCACCGCGCTTTATGCTGCGGTGGATGGAACCCTGGCGGCTGTGATTGCCGTGGCAGACCCGGTCAAATCCTCCAGCGCCGAAGTGATCGCAGCTCTGCATGATCGAGGGATCAAGGTCGCGATGATCACCGGAGACAAGAAGGCCACGGCAGATGCCATAGCCCGCGAGGTCGGGATCGACCACGTCATTGCAGGGGTATTACCGGATGGAAAAGTCGCCGCCCTGGACGAATTGCGGCAAGGGAACAGCAAGATCGCCTTTGTCGGGGACGGCATCAACGACGCGCCAGCACTGGCCCATGCCGATGTCGGCATCGCCATCGGAACCGGCACGGATGTCGCAATCGAAAGCGCCGACGTGGTGCTGATGTCGGGGGATCTGCGCGGCGTGGTGAATGCAATAGACGTGTCGCGCAAGACCATGCGCAACATCCGGCAGAACCTCATCTGGGCCTTTGGCTATAACGTCGCGCTGATCCCTGTGGCGGCGGGCGCGCTTTATCCAGCCTTTGGATTGCTCCTGTCGCCGGTGTTTGCCGCCGGGGCCATGGCGCTGTCCTCCGTGTCGGTTCTGACCAACGCGCTGCGGCTGCGACGGATCAAGGCGACGATGTCGGAACAGGTTCCGCCCCACGACGCGGCGACGAAATTCGCAACGCAGCCCGCAGAATAGGAGACAGGTGTGAACATCGGAGAAGTATCAGAACGCGCGGGTTTGCCAGCGAAGACAATCCGCTACTACGAAGACATCGGCCTTGTCCGGCCTTTGCGCAGCGATAACGGATATCGCGCCTTTCGCGACAGCGACATCCACAAGCTCGCATTCCTGGGCCGCGCCCGGACCTTGGGGTTCTCGATAGAAGACTGCCGCACGCTGCTTGATCTCTATGAGGATGAGACACGGGAAAGCGCACAAGTAAAAGCGGTCGCACAAGAACACCTGGCGGCCATTGACGAAAAGATTGCCCAGCTCAGGTCGATGCACGATACGCTGTCACACCTCGTTGACGCCTGCCATGGCGATCACCGCCCGGATTGTCCGATTCTGAAAGATCTGGCCAAAGAGCCGTAGCGCATGATGCTTGGGGCCGACATTCTTCGGATTTTCGCACCGTAGCGTTGGAGTTTGTTGGAGCCCTCCCCCGCTGGAATGTTGTTTCTTCAGCAATTCAAGCCAAGGTGGAGGGATCAAATGTCTGAAGATACGACCGGGAAATCTAGCGGCGGGTCCCACGCCCGTTCAAGTGAAGATGCAGCACATTCGGGGGGCCATTCAGGTTCATCCTATGGCCGGTTTCTGGCGATGGTTGGCACGTCGACAGCGATCATGTTCGGCCTGATGTACATCAACTCGTACTCCTTCGAACATGTCTACTGGAGCGAAACCCGATTTTACATGACGTTCATCATGGGCGCGACGATTGCGACCGTGATGCTCCTTTTCATGTTGAACATGTACAAGAACAAGGGCGTCAACGCCGCGATCTTTCTCGGGTCTGTCGTGATGTTTGCCGGCGCGCTCTGGCTCGTGAGAAGCCAGGAGACCATTCAGGACGAAAGCTGGATGAGCGCGATGATCCCGCACCACTCCATCGCGATCATGACAAGCGAACGGGCCGAGCTGACAGATCCACGGGTCAAGGCTCTGGCTTCGGAAATCGTGACGGCGCAAAATCGCGAAATTTCCGAAATGCGTTTCCTCATAGATGACATTGAGGCAAATGGCGAAGCCGGTCCTGAATGGCCACTTGGTGAAGCGGACGGTCCGGCTGAAATGGAGGGGCTTCAAGAAGCGATTGCAACCCCGGTGATTGCCGGAATCCGTCCTGCACCGCTCAAAGCCGAAGAAATAACACGCGCACTGGGGTCCGACGGACAATGCCGTTTCATTCGCGCCGTGAACGCCGATCCCATTCTGGTCACGGACGGGGCGGGGAACGGCGTCGCCAAGATATCCGGATCGCTGGTCAACTTCACGTCGCAAGACACAGTGACGTCCGGTGGCGTCCTGTCTGCCGATGGTGGCCAATTCACGCTGGCGCCGGGTGACGCGGACGGTGAAGACGCCACCCTGCTGTTTGAATTGACGGGAGAGACGCCTCTGACTGTCGGATTTACCGGGTATTGGACCTGCAACGGTTAAAGGATTTAAAGGAACGCGTCATGACGAGAGAGGCAAAATCCACCCCGAAGACGGCGGTTTTGTACCGAATGGTGATGGAGGAGCATGTTTGTCCCTATGGGCTGAAAATCGAAGGACCTGCTTGAGCGGGAGGGGTATTCGATTGAGGACCGGCCTCTGAACACCCGCGAGGAAACGGATGCTTTCATGGAAGAACACGGTGTCGAAACGACTCCGCAGACCTTTATCGGCAATGAAAGAATTGGTGGCTATGACGCGCTGAGGGAATTTTTCGGCCAGGACGTAAAGGATGACGACGAGACGACTTATCAACCCGTCATTGCGATATTCGCGGTCGCATTCCTTATGGCGCTTGGTCTCAGTTGGGCGTTTTACGGTTCGATCCTGACGCTGCGGGCATTCGAGTGGTTCATCGCGATCTCGATGAGCTTTCTTGCTGTTCAAAAACTGCAGGACGTCGAGACGTTTTCCACGATGTTTCTGAACTACGATCTGCTTGCCCAGAAATGGGTGCGCTATGGCTATGTCTATCCCTTCGGCGAAGCACTTGCCGGTATTCTCATGGTCGCCGGTGCCTTGGTCTGGATCAGCGCGCCTGTTGCACTGTTCATCGGTACGGTCGGAGCGGCTTCAGTTTTCAAGGCCGTCTACATCGATAAGCGCGAGATCAAGTGCGCCTGCGTGGGCGGCGGTTCAAACGTGCCGCTGGGTTTCGTGTCCCTGACCGAAAACCTGATGATGATATTCATGGGCGTCTGGATGTCGGCGCGTGCGATGGGCCTCTTTTAGGCCTAACCATCCGTTTTCAAAGCGGTCACAGGGTCGCCAAGTGCGGCCCTGCTCAGCGCGTCGAGAACGGCTTCGGACGTCAGAACCTCGGACAGGATGATCCCGTCTGGCGCGTTTGGCCCGTAGACGATGTTGAACGGGATGCCAAACCTGTTGTGGCTTTCCAGATACCGGGAAATGTCAGTGCTGGGCCTAGTCCAGTCTGCCCGCATCGCAACGACATTATCACCCCGCAGTTGGTCGACCACGGGCGCACGGTCCAGCACCAGCGTCTTGTTGGCCTTGCACGTCAGGCACCAGTCTGCGGTCACGTCGACAAAGACGGTTTTTCCCTGCGACACCAGTTTCGGTATCTCGGAGCGATCGAACGCGACCCAGTCCTGGCCCACCGCTCTCGTCTGCGGCGGGATTGTCAGCGCCGTCGGCACCAGAAGGCTGAGAACAGCAACCACCACCAGCGCTGTCGGGCGCGTCAATCTGCCCGGCAAACGTATTGTTGCGAGAAGAATGAAAAGGCTCGTCATAAGCAGCACGGTCATGGCCACCCGGCCACCCGCCACCCCTATCAGTACCCAGAGCAGCCAGATCGCGGTCCCGGCCAGAAGACCGGCAAGCACCCATTTGACGACAACCATCCAACGTCCCGGCCTGGGCAACAACCGGACCAGACCAGGCTTCCCCGCCAGAACCAGATAGGGCAGGGAGAGCCCAAGCCCCAGAGCCGTGAAAACGAGAATGACATCAATCGGGCGCCCGGACAGGGCAAAGGCAACCGCTGTCCCCAAAAACGGGGCCGAGCAGGGCGTGGCCAGCACCGCCGCGAAGGCGCCTGTTGCAAAATCTCCGCCATACCCGTCGCGACCGCTTGATCTGGCCAGCCGTGACTGCAACCCGGAGGGCAATGAAACTTCGAACACCCCGAACAGATTGGCAGAGAACACGGCAAGCACCAGAAACATGACGGTCAGGAAAACAGGGCTTTGGAATTGCAGGCCCCACCCAACGGTGACGCCGACGGATTGCAGAACCAGAATGATTGCGGCGAGGGCCCACATGAACACCAGAACGCCAAGCGCCGACATCAGGAACCCATTCCGGACCTCGTGCGCTGGCTTGTTTCCATGATTGAGAACCGATGTCAGCTTGATGGACAGGACAGGCAGAACACAGGGCATGACATTCAGGATCAGACCGCCAAGAAAGGCAAAGGCCGCAATCGCCAGGATTTGCGTCAGATCCGGCAGGTTCGCCATAACCTCGAATGGTGCACCCGGGATGCGGTCTGACCAAGCGGGCTGCGCTGTCACCGCGCGTGATCCATCGGTCAAAGTCAGTTGCAGGGGCGGCGGATCCTCCCCTTGCGCGAGAAGAGGCAGCTTGGCCCAAAGGGCTGTTCCCGCATCATCGGTTCGGATGTCCGGTTTGCCAAAGGTGAATTCCGGCCCCAGTTCCGGAAAGATATCCGGCTTCACAAAGGCATTCGCACTGCGCGCCGTCACATAAAGCGCATCATCCGCGATCACCGCCGTTTCGACAATGATGTCGCTCTCTTCGGGACCAAGCGGCACCCGCTGGGCATACTCCGAAATCAGGCCCGCCGCCTTCGCGTCAATCCCGGTGCCCGCCGGAATTGTCAGTGCGAGATCGAAATCATGCGGCACACAGACAGTCGAGCACGCCAGCAATGAAACACGCGCCTGCAATGTTGCGGACTGGCCCGCAGTTTCGAGAACTGCCTGAATGGGCAGGACGACACGGGTCTTGTAGCCAAAATTCTCGATGCCGAATGCCGTGAAGCGCTCAGGCGCGGGCCAGAGCATCTGTGCGCTCACCAGATTTTCCGATCCATCCCATGAAATTTCAGGCGGCAGACCCACCTCGCCGGGCGAACGCCAATAGGCTTTCCAGCCCTCGGCCAGCTCGACATCCAGGCCAAGGGAAAGGGTTCTGGAGGTTTCCGCGACCCCATTTTCAACGGAGATGAGCCGGGCCGTGATTGTTGAATTCTCGTAGGTATCGCTCGATGCAGCAAAGCCCATGGAGGCCCAAAGGCAAGCCATGAGAAGGAAGAATAGGCGCAACGTGGTTCGCATCATCTTTTGGCTCGCTTCCACCCTTGTCCCGAGATCGAAATCCGAAGCACCTCTATGGCTGCATCTCCCGGTTGGTCAACTTTACAAACGGATACAATGTCGTTTGTGAAGCCATCCCGCTGCGAGAATAACGCGACGAAGTCCGCGTTCGTAGCAGGAAGGCCAATAGAAGCTTTTTTCTTCATTGAACATTTCAATCGCAACCGCGGCCTCCAACCTTCCAGCGCTGGAAATTGAAACCAAATGCGGATGACTTAGTTGAACGCTTAGCAATTGAGAGAAGGAAGAAGATCATGATGGATGGTGGAATGATGGGCGGCGGTATGATGATTGGAATGGGACTTGTCTGGCTCCTTGTCATCGTGGTGCTGATTCTCGCAGTTATTGCGCTGGTGAAATACCTGCGTACGTAGCGGAAGGCCGGAGCGTCGCCATGGCAGATGAAAGCAAGCCGGTCGTTATAGTTACCGGGTCGAGCGGGTATCTCGGGGCCGCGGTGGTGCGACGGCTGCACGGGTCCTACCGCGTCGTCGGACTTGACCGGTATTCGCCGCCCCATCCGCCGCATCAGGCCGAGTGCGTCTGTTTCGACATCACCGATCAGGCAAGTGTCGATACCGCGCTTGATCGTGTGCGGCTGGCTTACGGCGACAGGATTTCCGCCTGCATTCACCTTGCGGGCTATTTCGATCTCAGCGGCGAGGATGATCCGGCGTATGATGCCGTTACAGTCGAAGGCTCGAAACGGCTGCTGAAGGGTCTTCAGGGGTTTGAGCTTGAACAGTTCGTCTTCGCTTCCACCATGCTTGCCCATGCGCCGACCGAGCCGGGGGAGCCGATAGACGAGGATCATCCTCTCGATCCTAGGTTTCCTTACCGCGCATCGAAGGTGCGCACGGAGAAGGTACTGCGCGAGGTAAGGGGCGACGAGAAACTCGTGCTGATGCGCCCCGCCGGTATCTACGATGACAACGGGCAGTCGACTTTTCTGACCCACCAGATCGCCCGCATTCACGAACGACGATTCAGCGGCAAGGTTTATCCTGGCGATCTGTCGCGCGGGCAGGCGTTCCTGCATCTCGACGATTTTCTAGACGCGGTGGAACGTATCGTTGATCGGCGCGTCAAGCTGCCGGACGTTTTTCCGGTGCTACTGGGCGAGGCCGACCCGATACCCTTCGGCGAGTTGCAGCGCCTGATCGGGCGCGAGCTGCATGGCGAGGACTGGATCACCTGGAACGTGCCGTCCCAACTGGCCAAGCTCGGCGCCAGGACGGAAAACAAGGTATTTGGGGAGGATGCCTTCATCAGGGCATGGATGGTCGATATTTCCAGCGATCACTACGAGCTAGACCTTTCGGCGGCGAAAAAGCACTTGGACTGGACGCCTGAACACAGTCTGCGCGACGACATGCCGGGCATCCTTCAGCGCCTGAAGGACGATCCCTACGAATGGTACGAAGCGAACGGGCTGAACGCCGCACGGGTCTCGGCGGCCAAGGTCGAAAACGCCGTGGCGGAAGAGGCTGCAGAGCATGCACCGACGGAGGCCGAGGCGAACGCGGATCGGCGCGAGCATGATCAACACATGCGGCAGATGCATTTTTCTATGCTCTGGGTGCATTGGCTGGTCATGGCGCTCGGCCTGTGGTTGGCCACCGCGCCATCGGTTTTCGGCACCTTCGATCAGACCGAATTCAGCGCGGCGGTCCAGCGCGTGACGGAGGATCGCGGGCTGTGGTCCGCCGCTACACGCAGTTGGCTGACCGCGTGGAACAATGTCTTCACCGGACTTGCCATCATGGTCTTTGCCGCCCTGTCGCTGCGCCATGGTAACGGCTGGGCGCAATGGGTGAATGCCGCGCTCGGCGTCTGGCTGCTGGCCGCGCCGCTGGTGTTCTGGACGCCGGACGCGGCCGTCTATGCCAACGACACGCTGATCGGCGCGCTGGTGGTCGCGCTGACAATCCTGATCCCGATGATGCCGGGCATGTCGCGCGAGGGGATGATGGACGATACCGATATCCCGCCCGGCTGGACCTACTGCCCCTCCACCTATGTCCAGCGCCTGCCGATCATCGCGCTCGGTGTCGTGGGCTTCATCCTGTCGCGCATCCTGTCGGCCTACCAGCTCGGCCATGTAGACGGCGTGTGGGAGCCGTTCTTTTCATCGCCGGTCGCGCTGAATGGCACCGAATACATCATCACCTCCGATGTCTCGAAAGCCTGGCCCATTGCCGACGGCGGCCTTGGCGCAATGAGTTATATGTTTGAGATCATGATGGGCGTGATGGGCAGCCGCCTGCGCTGGCGCACGATGCCCTGGATGGTCGCACTTTTCGGCATCGTTGTCGGGCCGCTTGGCGTGATCAGCATCTATTTCATCATCATTCAGCCGATTGCCATCGGCACCTATTGCACGATCTGCCTGATGGCGGCGCTGGCCATGCTGATCATGATCCCGTTCTCGCTCGATGAAATCGTCGCGATGGTGCAGTTCATGGTCTGGAATACGCGCCGGGGCAGACCGTTCTGGCGCGCGTTCTTCAGGGGCGATGCTCTGCCCGGTGGCACAACGGGGGGCGAAATGAGCTTCGACGCGCGACCGATGCAGATCTTTCGACAAAGCGCACGCGGCGTCACCGTACCATGGACACTCGGGCTGAGTGCTGCGATCGGGGTCTTCCTGATGTTGTCGCGCGCGATCTTTGGCAATGAAGCGGCCATGGCGAACAGCGATCACCTGCTGGGCGCACTGGTCCTGACCACTGCGGTCATCGCCTGGGCCGAGGTCGCGCGCCCGTTGCGGTTCCTTAACATCCTCTTCGGCCTCTGGCTCATTGTCGCGCCTTGGTTCCTGGGCGGAGGCACGGTGGCAGGCAGCCTTGTCGGTATCCTCGCCGGGATCGCTCTCATCGCGCTCAGCCTGTCGCGTGGGAAGCGCAGCGAGGAACACTATGGGAGTTGGGACAGGTTCATTTTTTGAAGGGGCGTCACAAAAAGATTGCCAAGCGTCCTTGACCTTCCAGTAGGTGGAAGGACTATCTGGTGTTTCAAGGAGAGGGTTGCCAGCTATGAACATTGGAAATGTTTCGGAACAGAGCGGTTTGCCCGCAAAAACAATCCGGTATTACGAGGATATCGGACTCGTGCAACCGTCGCGGCGTGAAAACGGGTACCGCGATTTTGCTGTTCAGGATCTGCACAAGCTGGCGTTTCTCGGCCGGGCGCGGTCGTTGGGTTTCGGCATCGAGGAATGTCGCACGCTGTTGTCATTGTACGAGGACCGCGAGCGGTCCAGCGCCGACGTCAAGGCGATCGCCCAAAGTCACCTCGCGCGGGTGGATCAAAAAATCGAGGAGTTGCAGGCGCTTAGCGCGACGCTTCGTGATCTCGTTGTTCGGTGTCATGGCGATGATCGTCCCGACTGCCCGATAATGGATGATCTGACGCCTTCCGACCTCGCGGGGACGCGAAAACATCCCGCTGGAACAACCCTCTGAACACTGGTAAATTAGCCGCATGCACTTTGTCGCCCGCCTCATCATGATAGCCGTCCTTGCCGCCTTCGCGGCAAGCTCGGTTGTGCATGCGGCCGGTTCGGCCAGAATGGCATCTGAAATGATCGCAGCCGGAGCTGAAATGCCAGGTGCCGACTGTGAGGCGTGCGATGGTTCGGCGGGACCCTCAGGCATCGCTTGCGATTTCGTGTGCAACTCGGCGACCGCCGTCGCGCTGGTGGGAGCCTCGGCGGAATT
>NZ_NCJT01000341.1 GCF_002282565.1 Hyphomonas sp. 34-62-18 | reverse complement strand
GCCGTTCACGCCGGTAACCGGGCGCCGCTTGCTGGTGGGGCCGGGGCCAGACGCCAACGCCTATCACGCCGCTCTGCTGGACGGGGCGTTGCAACTGGCCGAGCAGACGGGCGTCTCCTCTATGCATATCAACTTCATCGACGAGGCCGAAGCACCCTTCCTTGAAGCGGCCGGCCTCCTGATCCGCACCGACCAGCAATTCCACTGGCAGAATGACGGATACGGATCATTTGACGATTTCCTCGCTACGCTTTCCTCTGAGAAGCGCAAGAACCTCCGCAAGGAGCGCGCCAAAGCCCAGGCCGGTCTGACTTTCCAGCATGTGCGCGGGGCAGAGATCACCGAAGACCATCTCGACATCTTTTTCGAGTTCTACATGGATACCGGCAGCCGCAAATGGGGCTCGCCTTACCTGACGCGAAAATCCTTCTCGATGCTCCGGGAGCGGATGGCTGACGACCTCCTGTTCATCTTTGCCTGCGAGGAAGACCGCATCATTGCCGGGGCGATGAACCTTGTCGGTTCAGACACGCTCTATGGCCGCTATTGGGGCACGCTGGACGGGCGGCCCATGCTGCATTTCGAGACGTGCTATTATCAAGCAATCGATTACGCCATCGCGCACGGCCTCAAAACGGTAGAGGCAGGCGCGCAGGGCGGCCACAAGCTCGCCCGCGGATACGCCCCGGTCCTCACCCGCTCGGCCCACTGGATCGCCCATCCGGGCTTCCGGGATGCGGTGGCCGATTACCTCGAGCGGGAGCGGGCAGCGGTTGACGCGGACATGGACTTCTTGCGAGATCGTACTCCATTCAAGAAGGAATAATTGCCCGCATGACCCTTCACGCCGCTTACGACCCCGACAACATCTTTGCCAAAATCCTGCGCGGCGACATGCCGAGCCTGAAAGTGTTCGAGGATGATGTCGCTCTCGCTTTCATGGATGTGTTCCCGCAGAGCGAAGGGCATACGCTGGTGATCCCTAAGGGTGTCCAGGCGCGCAACTTCCTCGATATGCCGCCAGACTATTTGGGCAGCTACATGCTCCGCGTGCAGCGCGTGGCGAAGGCTGTCGAGTGGGGCCTGAAGCCAGACGGGCTGCGCGTGATGCAGTTCAACGGCGCCCCTGCCGGGCAGACCGTCTTCCATCTGCACTTCCACATCATCCCGATCTGGGAAGGCCGCGAGCTTGGACGCCATGGCACAGGAACGATGGCAAAGCCCGAAGAGCTGGAGCCGATTGCGGCAAAGATCCGCGCAGCGATTTGAACGGTACTTCTAGCCCCCTCGCCCCTCTGGGGAGAGGGGGTTGGGGGTGAGGGGCGCGCCTCCTCCGGCTACAAGCAAATACGCTGCGAAGCGCCTCGCCCCCTCACCCCTGCCCCTCTCCCCGAGGGGAGAGGGGTTCAAGGTAGGAAACGGATTAGATCCCCAGCTTTGCCTTCAGGATATCGTTCACAGCTTTCGGGTTCGCCTTGCCACCTGAAGCCTTCATCACCTGGCCGACGAACCAGCCGAGCGTTTGCGGCTTGTCTTTTACCTTGGCGACCTGATCCGGGTTTGCGGCGATGATCTCGTCAACAACCTTTTCAATCGCGCCCGTATCGGTGACCTGTTTCAGGCCATGCTTCTCGACGATGGCGGCGGCCTCACCCTCACCCGCAATCATCCGGGCAAAGACATCCTTGGCGATCTTGCCACTGATTGTGTCGTTCGAAATCAGCTCGATCAGACCGCCGAGCGCGGCGGCCGATACAGGGCTTTGCGAGAGTTCGAGCCCTTCTTTGTTGAGATAGCCAAAGAGTTCCTGCGTCACCCAGTTTGCGGTGAGTTTGGGATCGCGGCCCTTGGCGGCTTCCTCAAAGAAGGCCGCCTTATCTGCGTCAGACGTCAGCACGCCCGCGTCATAGCGGGAGAGGCCGTAGTCTTTCTCGAAGCGCGCGCGCTTCTGGTCGGGCAGCTCTGGCAGAGACGCCCGGATTTCCTCGATCCAGGCCTGTTCGACTTCCAGGGGCAGAAGGTCCGGGTCCGGAAAATAGCGGTAGTCATGCGCATCTTCCTTGGAGCGCATGGAGCGGGTCTCGCCCTTCACCGGATCGAACAGGCGGGTTTCCTGATCCACCTTTCCACCGCTTTCGATGATCTCGATCTGGCGGCGGGCCTCATACTCGATGGCCTGCTGGATGAAGCGGTAGGAGTTCATGTTCTTGAGCTCGCA
>NZ_NCJT01000340.1 GCF_002282565.1 Hyphomonas sp. 34-62-18 | reverse complement strand
GGTGTGGGCTGCAAGTCCGCCTCGGTATATCCGCCCGAAGCTTCCTCGGCCATTTCCGCCGGATCAGGCGAAACGGGGTTCAGACCAGGGAGTTTCACCTGGTCGCACCCTGCCAGCAAGACTGCAAGCGAGAGGGAAGCGCCTGCGAGGGCGTGGTGGTGACTGCGTCGCATTCCGATGGGCCCCTTCTGAAAGCATCGCGTCCGCGCATAAAGGCTGCGCCTACGGTCCTGGTCAACTGGCGGCGAATACGCACTCTAAACTGCCGCGCCGGGCTTGCCCGAAGCGCCTGCCTGCCTACACTCGCGCGCAGCCTAGGAGATCTCGCTCATGCCCTCATTCCGCGCAGCCCTCGCAGCACTGGCCCTGTCGATCCCGCTCGCCATCCCGGTCCATGCTCAGGAAGGCGGAACCACAGAGGATGTGCAACGGGCCTTGGCCGCTGGCTGGAAGGCCACCTTTACCTGCTCGGGCCTTTTCGTTGCAGGCCAGACCCTGCAGGAGCTCGACCAGAATGAGCTCTCCGGCATCTATCCTGATTATGTGCGCTTTTACGATCAGCTGCCGCCCGCGAAGATCGATCAATCGCGGAAGACTGTGTCTGTCGACTATTCGCCGCTGATGCCGCCCCGCATGGCCGCCTACCGGCCGGGCTATGGCTGCACGCAGCTGCCGATCGGGGCCACCGAAAAGGCCATTGACTTTCTACCCCGTTTTGCGTCCTGGCCGGAATACACCACCCAGGACCGGGGCAGCGCGATCGGCTCGAATGTGAAGGTGGAGCTTCGCCTGGAAGAGGCCCAACGCCTCGAAATGCCTGTCACCTCTGCCTTCGATGAAACGACCTATGGCGTTGGCACAAAGACAAGTTCAGTCATCGTTGTGCGTGATGGCCAGGTGGTGGCGGAGCGCTATGCCCGCGGTGTGGAGCACGAAACGCCTCAGCGGACCTGGTCGGTCGGTAAATCCATTACCGCCACCGAGATCACGATCCGCAATCTGCTTCACATGGCCAGCGGTCTGGACAGCGGCGAAAACGGTTCGCGTACGGATCGCCTGTATTTTGGCGGTGGCCGCGTAGTCGACCAGGCCGCCACAGGCGTCCTTGAGGTCGAGCCCGGTTCCCGCTTCAAATATGCCAATAATGATACCGTTGTTACGATGCGCGCCCTGCGCGAAGCCATCGCGGATGATGCCCGCTTCCACCGTTTCCCGTATGAAGAAGTCTTGCACAAGATCGGCGCCGTGCGAACCACGCTTGAGATTGATTGGAACGGTGATTTCATTTCCTCCAGCCAGGTATGGGCCACCGGCCGCGACCTGGCCCGCGTTGGTCAGCTTTACCTGCAGGACGGCATGTGGGCCGGTGAGCGGCTGCTGCCGGAAGGCTGGATGGATTTCGTCCGTACACCAGCACCGGCGCAACCGGCAGATGCGGCGTCCAGAGGAGGCTATGGCGCCCAATTCTGGCTGATGAACAATGTCCCCGGTGTGCCAGAGGGTACCTTCTATGCTGCCGGCAACCGTGGGCAGTACATCGTGATCATCCCGCAGCTGAGCACGGTTGTGGTGCGTCAGGGCTATGACACGATTGGCGGCGCGCGGTTTGACATTGACCGTTTCGTACTGGACGTGACCCGCGCGATTGAGGCCGCTGATCAGGATCGCGGTCTAGCTGCCGAAGACCTGCGCCGTGCCGCCGAAGCTGAAAACGCACCAGCGGCCCGCCGCCCGCGCTAACGTGTTCCTGCGCCGGTCTCTGCAGGGAAAGCGACCGGCGTATCCCTCGTCCTATGGCGCTCCGTAGCCGGACTGAGGCGCCGCCTTCAGGTTTGAAACCTTCCGCGTTTCGCTCTGCCGGAAGGCTTGCATCATGGCGTTGCCGGACACCTCCAATGAGAATGTGTCCACATGGCTGCGCCCGTCCGGCGCCGCCTTACATGCCACTTTCATGCTGAAGCGGTCCACCTTGGCGACCATTGCCGGTTTGAAGGCCTTCGGCGCGCTCAGCTCATAAGCCAGCACATTGCCTGTCGCCTTATCCAACGTTGCCGTGCCTGTCAGATACTTCACCACATCGCGCATATTCTTGTCGTCGCCGGGCAAGGGCGTGAAGCTGTAGGTCGCCGTGCTGGCGGTTTCTGAAACGCGCTTTGCGCTGGCCGGAATGCTTTCGGTGAATTCCTGGCACCAGATATCGCCCTTGGTTTCCTTTTTCAGGCGCTCGGCGCGCTTGGCCACCTCGCCGCTAAGCTTTGACAGCTCCGGCGTCATGGCCACCACGCGGTCGTTTTCGGGGCGCGCCTGGTCTACGGTGAGTGTGAGACGTTGCCCGCCATCATCAAATACCATGTCGAATAGATAGGCCGGACCCTCCTTTGACGCCGCGCGGGCGTTTTCCAGTAGCGCGTCGGCGCTTGCGGGCAGGCCGAGCCCGGCCGCCAGCAGAAGTGCAGTTAGAGCAGGGCGGGGCAGCATCAGCTGGTTCCATTAAGTTGCATACGTTGTGCAACTTCTGCCTTTCTGCCGAAAAATGAAAGAGCCAGACGCCGCGCCTTGCCCTAGTTTAATCTTCGCCATGGCCGATACAGCGTCTCCTTCCTTCCGCCTGCCGCCCGCTTTCGAGGCGTGGTTTGCTGCGCGCGGCTGGTCGCCCAGGCCTCACCAGCTTGCGCTGGCTGAGGCCTCCCTTTCGGGCGACAGCGCGCTCCTTATTGCTCCTACGGGCGGTGGTAAGACGCTTGCCGGATTCCTTGGTTCTCTGATCGAACTGACGCATCGCCCCAAATCCAAGTCTGACATTCCGGCCCTGCACACGCTCTACATCTCTCCCCTGAAAGCGCTCGCCGCCGATGTTCAGCGCAACCTCATGACGCCGGTTTCGGAGATGGCGCTCCCGATCCGCATTGAAACCCGCACTGGCGATACCGCGCCGCATATCCGCCAGCGCCAACGTAAAAGCCCGCCGGACATCCTGCTCACTACGCCTGAACAGCTTGCCCTGTTGATCGCGTCTGACCATGCTGCGAGCTTCTTTGCAGATCTCAAATGCGTCATCATTGATGAGATCCACGCCATCGCCCCATCGAAACGTGGCGACCTCCTCGTGCTCGGCCTTGCCACGCTCGCGGAGTGGGCCCCCACCTGCCGTTTCCTCGGTCTCTCTGCCACCGTGCGTGACCCCGAGCAGCTCGCCGGGTGGCTGGATGTGCGCC
>NZ_NCJT01000088.1 GCF_002282565.1 Hyphomonas sp. 34-62-18 | reverse complement strand
GGCGGCGCGCGCAGCGGTCAGCTCGTTCCGGGCAGCGCTGAGGGCTGCTTCAAGGCTTGCCTCTTCATCGGCGGCCAGCGGCGTTGCGAAAGACATGGCCTCGGCAATGGCAGCCAGCTCGCTTTCCGCGCGGGTGAGGGCATCATTGCCGGTGTCGCGGCGCAGGCTGGCGCGCTCGGCAGCTTGCACCGCCTCGGCGGCGAGCGCGCGGGCATCGCTGAGGGCCTTTTGGGCCGGGCCGACCAGCTGGCGCACGTGGCGAAGGGTTTCCTCGGCCTGCTGGCGGACCTTGCGGGCGGCCTCAAGCGCTTCGGTAAGGCGGGCAAGCTCTGTCTGCTGGGGGGCAAGTTCAGCGCGGGCAGCGTCCAGCCGCGCCTGTTGTTCCAGCCGGGCAGCGGCGCTCACGGGGGCCTGCGGTGTGCGCGTGAAGCCATCCCAGCGCCAGAGATGGCCTTCACGGGAGACCAGCCGCTGGCCCGGCTTCAGCTCTGCCATCAGGCGCGGGCCGTCCGCAGCGCTCACCAGGCCGCACTGGGCGAGGCGCGCAGCAAGCTCGCCTGGGGCATCGACATAGGCAGAGAGCGCTTCAGCGCCAGCGGGCAGGCCGAGGGCCGAAACATTTGCGCCGCCCCAATAAAGGGCTGCGGCCTTGTCCGTGGAAGCAGAGATGTCGTCGCCGAGGGCGGCCGCGACCGCTTTCTCATAGCCATCGCGGGTGCGAATGCGCTCGACCACTGGCGGGGCGCTCGTGGCAGCATCTGCCCGGCGCAACAGCTTTTCGAGACCGGCGATTTCCGCCTCAAGAGCGCGGACATTGTGGCTCGCCTGTTCCTGCGGCGGCTGGGCAGCGGCTTCAGCTTCGCGCGCCCGGAGGATCTCTGCCTCGGCCAGCTCAACCGTCCGTTCTGCATCATCCAGTGCAGCTTCGGCCTCAGCCTCGGTATTCTTCGCCTGGCGCACGCGCAGAACATGGATGGCGGCGTCTTCCAGGCCGGTCATCTCGTTCTTGAGGCGCTCGATTTCGGCTGTCAGCTGCGTTTTGCGGCGGGCTTGTTGGGCAGCGTTTTCCTCCGCTGCACGCCGGCGGGCGCGCACTTCGGAGAGGTGGGCCTGGGCTTCATCGGCAGCTGATTCGGCTGCCGACAGCCGCGCGCGGGCGGCAGTAAGGACTTGTTCCGCTTCCGATTGCAGCGCCTGATTGGTCGCCTCATCCTCCACCGGCAGGGCAGCCAATTCGCTGCGGGCGTGGGCGAGCGCAGCTTCTGCCTCTGCGCGGGCGGCGGTTTCCCGTTCCAGGTCCTCCGCAAGGCGGGCGGCTTCGGCATCAAGCCGCTGCTCCGCCTCTGCCGCGATGCGATGTTCGGTTTCGAGCTTGGCGAGCGTGATCCGGGTCTGTGACAGCCGGCCGGCGGCAGCCATTTCGGCCTCTCGCAGCGGGCCCACACCTTCACCAGCCTCGATGCGCGCACGCTCACGCACCGCATCCTCGCGGGAAAGGTCTTCAACCTGGCGCTTGCAGACTTCGAGCTGCGCGCGGGCAGTCTCGGCGGTTTGGCGCGCATCGGCCCAGCGCAGATGCGCGAGCAAGGCTTCCAGGCCGTGGATTTCTTCCGACAGGCGGCGGTAACGGCGGGCCTTGCCGGCCTGACGCTTGAGGCTGGTCAGCTGGCGCTCAACCTCGGCAGACACTTCGGCGAGTCGCTGGAGGTTGGCTTCGGCCGCGTCGAGCTTCAGTTCAGCTTCATGGCGGCGTGTGTTGAGACCAGCGATGCCGGCGGCTTCCTCAAGGATGCGGCGGCGGTTCTGCGGCTTGGAGCCGATCAGCTCTGAAATCTGGCCCTGACGGACAAGGGCAGGGGAGTTCGCGCCGGTTGAGGCATCCGCAAAGAGAAGCTGGATGTCCTTGCCGCGCACGGTGCGGCCATTGATGCGGTAGCTGGAGCCGGCGCCGCGTTTCAGCTTGCGTTCGATCTCCAAGAGATCCGCGCCGTTGAATTCCGGCGGGGCTGTGCGTTTGGAATTGTCGAGCACGAGGATGACCTCGGCTGTTTCCCGCGCAGGCCGCGTGGAGGAACCGGAGAAAATGAGGTCGTCCATCTCGCCGCCGCGCATGGCCTTGGCGGAGTTTGCCCCCATGGCCCAGCGCAGAGCTTCGAGCAGGTTGGATTTGCCGCAGCCATTGGGGCCGACAATGCCCGTCAGCCCCGGCTCGATCGGGACAGTCTGTGGATCAACAAACGACTTGAAGCCGGCGATGCGGAGTTCAGTTATCTGCATGCCAGGCCCTCATGGCTATTGAACGCCTTTTTCGGCGAGCTTCGCCTCGATCTGTTTCACAAAGCCTTCGGCCGTCGTGTATTCGCCCTGGAAGTTATGCTTCACGCCGTCGATGATGAAGGTCGGCGTGCCGTCGACACCCCATTTCTCAGACGTAGCGTAGACATCGGCCAATTGCTTGCGGATGTCGCCATTAGCGAGGCACGCGTCGAATGCGGCCTTGTCAGCGATGCCATGGCGCTGGCCAATGGCGCCGAGCGTGGTTTTCACGACGCCGTTCTGCGCTGCGTAGCGGACGCCGTCCTGATTCGCGAAGAGATCGTCCAGCACGTCGAAAAACTTGTCCTCGCCGGCGCAGCGCGCCATCGCATAGGCAGCCACATCAATCTCGTTCAGCGGATATTCGCGGAAGACGAACTTCACCTTGCCTGTGGAGATGAACTGCTCCTCGAGGGCCGGTTTCACATTGTCATGGAAGTATTTGCAGGCTGGGCAGGTGGGCGAGGCATACTCAATGATCGTCAGCGGGGCATCCACATTGCCCTTCACATGGCCGAGTTCGCCGTCAGTGGTGACCGCTACGCTGCCATTGTCAGCGGAAGACGTGCCCCCGCCAGCCGCGCCACAGGCCACGAGTGCCAGTGCGGAAAACGCCACTGCTGCGAAACGCCGGGTATTGGTGAGCATGATCATAAGCCTCGCGTTAAGGAATGAGTCGCGCCGGTTTCAAAACGGTTAACCAGCCGGGCGATCCTGTTTACTTTGTGGCGGATAGCACAGCCTCGCCCAACGCAACAATTGCCGCGCGCAGGCGCGGATTGTCGATTGGCTCTGCATGTGCGGCGACTTCAGCCTTTTCGGCCTGAGTAAGGGGACGCGACTGGCGCCGGAACTCGCTGGGGCCGGTGCGGCGCACCTGGCCCTGGACAATACGGATGGAAGTTATGTCACCGCCGGCCGCGACGGAGACACGCTGGCGGATGATTTCTGACTGGTGCTGGATCATGGGCGCCGCCTGAGGGACGACCATCAGCGTCAGGACACGGCCGTCCTTTGAGGCGCTTATCTTCTCTGGCTGGCACCAGCGCCAGATCTGCTCGCCGACGATCTGGCGCCAGTTGATCTGGATCTGTTTGAGCGGCGGCAGCTTGGCCGTGCCCGCCTTGCGGCCCACGCGCTCTGCCATCAGCCCCAGCGGCTTCATCGGCGCGCGAACGGGCCGGGCGCGCGAATAACGCAGCTTCACCTGCGCGCGCGCTTCTGCAATGGGATCAAGGCTCGTAAACTGGACCATGAGCAGCACATTGCCCGGCTTCGGGCAGGAGGGGAAGTTACACAGGTGAGCCGGCGATCAGATTTCCGTGAACTGCCCGGCCGGCTGCTCGCCTGGTTTGACCGGCATGCGCGCGTGCTGCCCTGGCGGGCACCGATTGGCGTGGCGCGTGATCCCTATCGGGTGTGGCTCGCCGAAATCATGCTGCAGCAAACGACCGTGCCGCATGCGGCGCCCTACTTTGAGGCGTTCACGCAGCGCTGGCCGCGCGTGGAAGATCTGGCGGCGGCGTCTGACGAGGACGTGATGCGCGCGTGGGCGGGGCTTGGGTATTATGCGCGGGCCCGCAACCTTCTGAAATGCGCGCGGGAAGTGGCGGCGCGCGGCGGTTTCCCGGAAACTTCTGCCGAACTGAAAACCCTGCCGGGCATTGGTCCTTACACGGCAGGGGCCATTGCCGCGATTGCGTTTGGCGAGCGTTCTGCCGCCGTGGACGGAAACGTGGACCGCGTGTTCGCGCGCCTGATGGCGATGAAAGGCGAATGGGCCGAGGAAAAGAAGCGCCTCGCGGCAGAGGTGGCGCGGCTGGTTCCGGAGACGCGGCCGGGAGATTTTGCCGAAGCACTGATGGATCTGGGCGCAACCATCTGCACGCCGGCAACGCCCAACTGCATGATTTGTCCCCTGACGGATATGTGCGTCGCGCGGGCGGAAGGGGCCCCGGAACGGTATCCAATCAAGCCAGCCAAGGTGGCAAAGCCGGTGCGTTATGGCCATGCCTGGGTGCACCGAAAGCGCGGCAAGGTCTGGCTGGTGCGCCGCCCGCCCGAAGGGCTGCTCGGAGGGATGCTCGCGCTGCCCACGACGCCCTGGCAGGAGGGCGAGGCGCCAGCAGCAGAGCCGCCTTCGGAGGCGGACTGGCAGGCTGTGGGGGAAGTGCGCCATGTGTTCACGCATTTCACGCTGCGGCTCAATGTCTGGCACGCAGACATTTCCCGAAATCCCGCGGGGGAAGGAGTATGGGCTGATCCGGACGAGGAAACGGGACTGCCGACTGTTTTTGCCAAGGCGCTGGCGCTGTCAACGGGCGGAAAAGTCAGGCGCCGGTAAACGCTGCAATCTGCACAAAGGCCGCCATATTGATGGCAACGCTCATCCAGAACAGAGTACGGAAGGCTATCTTCTTCGTCTTGTGACGGAATATTTCCTGGGCGATGATTGCGCCTGGCCATCCGCCGACAAGTCCAATCATCAGCAGGATCGTTTCCGAAACACGCCACTGATTGTTTTCGGCGGCGCGCTTGTCGAGCGCGTAGCCTATGAAGCAGGTGACGCTGGCGATGCCGTAAACGAGAAACCACAGCGGAGAAACATCCGTGTTCACGGATACCGCAAACGCAATGAACAGGAAGGCCGGAATTACCAGGAGGCGCGGGGATCGCGTCAGAAATTTCGTCGAAAGGCTCGGCTGCTTCAAAGCGGGGCGCACGGGCCGGATGTCTGCGGCGCGGAGACGGCCAGACTTGTCGGTTTCGGCAATGTAGGAATAGAGGTGGCCTTCCTCGATGTGGCGGTCATCCTTGGCGAAGGCGCGGATGTGCGCAAAGGCATCCGGTCCGCCATTGACCGGCCTCAGAAAACCAAAGCCGCGGGCCTCATTCCATCCTGAAAGGTGCCCCTCAAGGCGAGGGGCACTTTCGGGGCTAGAGGGAGGCTCCGCAGGCTTGGTCACGCATCTTCGCCCTTGTTCACAGATGCCGCGAGCGCGGCAGACAGGAAGCGGTCAATATCCCCATCCAGAACGCCGGACGTATCGGAGGTTTCCACTTCCGTCCGCAGGTCTTTGACCATCTGGTAGGGCTGAAGCACGTATGAGCGGATCTGATGACCAAAGCCGATGGCACTCTTGTCTGCATACTGAGCGTCCGCGACCGCCTTGCGCTTCTGAAGTTCCAGTTCGTAAAGCTTTGATCGCAGCATCCGCCAGGCTTCGTCGCGGTTCTGGTGCTGAGAACGGCCGCTCTGGCACTGGACCACGGTATTGGTCGGAATGTGCGTCAGGCGGACGGCAGAGTCTGTCCGGTTGACGTGCTGGCCACCGGCGCCGGAAGCGCGATATGTATCTGTACGGACATCAGACGGATTGATCTCCACATCAATCTTGTCATCGATCACCGGGGAAACCGAAACCGACGAGAAAGACGTATGGCGGCGCGCGGAAGAATCGAACGGCGAAATACGCACCAGACGGTGGACGCCCTGTTCGGACTTCAGCCAGCCATAGGCATTTTCGCCCTTGATCTGCAGGGTGGCGGATTTGATGCCCGCCTCTTCGCCTTCGCGCTCGTCCAGCAGCTCGACAGAATAGCCGCGCTTCTCGGCCCAGCGCACATACATCCGGCGCAGGATTGAGGCCCAGTCCTGGCTTTCCGTGCCGCCTTCGCCCGCATTGATCTGCAGGTAGCAGTCATTGCCGTCAGCTTCGCCGGAAAGAAGGGCGGCGAGTTCAGCTTCGGCGGCGCGCTCTGCCGAGCGGCGCAGGGTCGCCTCAAGATCGGCCAGCATTCCTGCATCGCCTTCGGCCAGCTCCATCAGCTCGGGCGCGTCAGCGATGTCTTTTTCCAGTGTCTGGACCAGCGCAATCCCGTCGGCGAGCTTCTGGCGCTCGCGCATCATGGCCTGGGCTTCCTGAGGATCGTCCCAGAAGTCCGGACGCTCGGAAAGGGCGGTCAGCTCATCAAGGCGTTTGGTGGCAGTATCCCAGTCAAAGACGCCTCCGTAGCAAAGTGGCGGACTGGCGGATCTGGTCGATCAGCGAACGAATTTCTGCAGACATGGTGAACCTCGTGTAATCTATAGTGGAAAGAAGCAAGCGTTGGCGAACCCTATAACCGGGCCGCTACTTCGGGTCAAAGTTACGATTTTTACGTCAGAAGACGTCGCCCAGGTCCGCGTCAGCGGTGTCTTCCTCTACGGGAGAGACAGGGTCGCGCGATGGGCCGCAGGAGCCGGAGATCGACAGGCAATCTTCAGCGCCGGCAAAAGCGGTCAGCCCCGGTTCGGTGCCCGGACGGAACGCTTCATCGATGACGACCGAGGTGCCAGGCGTCGCCAGCGCGCCGGTGCGGGCATCGATCTTCACGAGGCGGACGCCGGGCGGAATGCGGAACGGCGTGGGCGCTTCCTTCTCCAGGGCCTTTTCCATGAAATCGGTGAAGATCGGCACGGCGACGGAGCCGCCCGCTTCGCCTTCGCCCAATGTCCGGTTATCGTCAAAGCCAATACGGATCCCGACGACAAGATCGGGCGAGAAGCCGACGAAGATGGCGTCGCGATAGTCATCTGTCGTTCCGGTCTTGCCGGCGAGCGGCTTGCCAACGCGAAGCGCCCGGCGGGCGGTGCCCCGCTCCACCACGCCTTCGAGCATATGGGTCACCTGATACGCCACGATGGGATCAAGCACTTGCTCGCGCGTATCGGGGAGGGCCGGCGGCTCGCCGCCATTCCAGTCGTCCACATTGCAGCCTTCGCAGGCGCGCGTGTCATGCTTGTAGAGGGTGCGGCCATAGCGGTCCTGAACGCGGTCCAGCAGGGTGGGCGTCACGAGGCGGCCACCATTGACGAAGGCCGCATAGCCCCGCGTCAGGTCAAGCATCGTTGTATCCCCGGCGCCCAGCGACATCGCTGCATAGGGCGGCAGTTTCTCATATACGCCAAGCCGCTCGGCGAGGTCCGAAACGGCCGGCATGCCGATGTCCTGCGCAACGCGCGCGGTCACCATGTTGAGTGATTTCTCCAGGGCGACACGCATCGTCACCATCCCGGAGGATTGACCGGCGGTGTAGTTTTTCGGCGTCCAGTATTTCTGGGTCGACACGTCGAACGAGACGAAAGGTGCGTCCAGCAGGCGGCTGGCGGGCGTGTAGCCTTTCTCGAGCGCGGCGGCGTAGACGAACGGCTTGAAGCTCGAGCCCGGCTGGCGTTTGGCCTGGGTGACGCGATTGAAGCTCGACTTGAAGAAGGAATAGCCCCCCTGCATCGCCAGGATCCGGCCGGTGTGCGGGTCGAGGGCGATGAGCGAGCCATCCACTTCGGGCACCTGGCGGAGTGTGGCATTGCCAACAGGCACCATCACGGGCTCCGGCGGGCCTTCTGCGGCGTCGGCTGCGCCTTCGGCGGCTTCGCCTTCCGTGACGGCCTCAGGCGCCGCTTTCGCGCCATCCTTGGAGGCTTCGCGCTTGAACTCGGCGAGGACCACATGCCCCACCTGAAGCCCCGGCTTGCCTTCCTCCGGTTTGTAGGTGGCGGCCCATTTCACTTCCTCGGCGGGCATCTTGATCTTGGCGCCATCGGTCAGCAGCAGTTCGGCGCCATTGCCCGAAACCGAAGTCACCAGCGCCGCTTCCCACGTGCCGTAGCCGCCGGGCAGTTCAACGTCCTTCAGCGCAGCAGCGGAATTCTCGTCCACGGGCAGTGTGGTCAGCGGGCCGCGCCAGCCATGGCGGCGGTCATAGGCGACGAGGCCATTCTGCAGGGCCTCCTGCGCAGCAAGCTGCAGGCGGGTATCGATGGTGGACCGGATGGAAAGGCCGCCCTGTTCCAGCGTGTCTTCGCCATAGGTCTTGATCAGTTCACGGCGCAGTTCCTGCACGAAATAGGTGGCGGCGGCATATTCCGGTCCGCGCAGGCGGCGGGTGGTGGTCAGCGGGCGCTCCTGCGCCGCCTGGGACTCCTCGCGGGTGATGTAACCATCTTCCACCATGCGGCCGAGCACATAGTTGCGCCGGGCCAGGAGTTTTTCCGGGTTGGTGTAGGGGTTCACCGCCGAAGGTGCTTTGGCCAGAGAGGCCAGGATAGCCGCCTCCGAAAGGTCGAGTTCCGGCAGGGATTTGTTGAAATAGTTCAGCGCGGCAGACGCGACCCCGTAGGACTGGCCGCCGAGATAGATTTCGTTGAGGTAGAGTTCGAGGATCTGTTCCTTCGTGAACTCCTTCTCCATCCGCTGGGCGACGATGGCTTCCTTGGCCTTGCGCTCAAGGTTCTGGTCACGCGTCAGCAGCATGTTCTTGGCGACCTGCTGGGTGATGGTCGAGCCACCCTGCATCCCGCCGGATCCAGTGATCTTGTTCTTCGCCGTGTTGATGCCGCCGCGGGCGATGCCGGCATAATCGAGGCCGTCATGGGTGAAGAAGTTCTTGTCTTCGGCCGCCACGAAAGCCTGGATCACATGCTCGGGGATCGATTCGTAGGGCACGAACACGCGGTGCTGGCTGGCAAATTCGGCGATCAGCGCGCCGTCGCCGCCGTGAACACGCGAAGTGATCGGCGGTTCATACTGCTTCAGCTTGGCAATCGACGGCACATCGCGGCCCAGCGCAGCGAAGTAGATCCAAACCACAATGATGCCGATAACCCCCAGCACCAGGCCCAGAATGACCAGCCGGCGCAGCCATTTCCACAGGCCATCGTATTTGCCCGGTTCCCGGTAGGGATCAGGCTTCCGCGAGGGTTGGAAGGTCGGGGGGGCATCTGTCATCTGCAAACCTTGCGGCGAATCGTGGACCTGAGGCCACAGTCTACTCTACGTGCGAGCGAGGTCGCACGCATTTCCGGCTATACTAAGGCGCGCCGGTGGCGGGCAAAAGGGGCCGCTGTCAGATGTCCTGCCGGTTGATCTCGCCATCATCGATCCGGATCTCCGGCAGGGGCTTCTTCTC
>NZ_NCJT01000339.1 GCF_002282565.1 Hyphomonas sp. 34-62-18 | reverse complement strand
GTCCGTATCCGGACCAAGCCCGATATGCGCACGCACCTGCTCGACATTCGCCATCACGTTTTCATGGCTCAGCACAACGCCCTTGGGCTCGCCCTCAGTGCCGGAAGTGAAGAGGATCACGGCCGGCTTCTTGTGGCTCGGCCCCGCCGCCACCAGTCCCGGCATCACCATTCCCGCCACCGCCGTCAGCTTGTTGGCCAGCGACAGGTTCTCCCGCACATCCTCAAGGTAGATGATCTCCGCCACCTGGGAGAGATCGGCCACCAGCGCGTCCAGCCCGCCCAGTTCCACGAATTTGTGTGCCGTCACGATCCGCGACACTTTCGCCGCTTTCAGCGCCGCCTTAAGGTTTTTGGAGCCCGCCGTGAAGTTCAGCATCGCCGGCACGCGCCCATAGGCGGAGACGGCGTAGAACGCGATCACGGCGCCCGCGCCCGAGGGCAGCATGATGGCCACCGCGTCGCCCTTCTTCGTGCCCTTCTTGAGGGCCGAGCCGAGCGCAAAAGCGCCCTTGATGATGTCCTTGTAGGTCAGCTCCCGCTCGTCCCCGTCGACGAGGATCACCTTATTGCCGCCAAACTCGCGCGAGGCGCGAACAAGCGCCGAGAAAACATCAGTCCGGGTGCGCTGCGGCTTGTACTCAAGCGGTGCGGGCACCAGAGGCTGGATGGATTGCTGCATAGGTTTCCGCCCTGAATCGTTACGGTCTTTGCCGAAATTTGTAATATTCTGTCATGTTGCGTCATATCTGCAACAGTTATTGCCAGTGTCCAGCCGGCGGTGCATGGGTCGTCTGCACAGGGTTCCGCTTGATGGAATCGAGCAGAAGGGCCATTTTCCGGCCATGGCCAATCTCATTGATACCCGCACCGGCGCCCCGCGCCCCCGCCACCCGGAAAAGCAGTCGCGGCCCGATACGCCTGTCCTGCGCAAGCCGGACTGGATCCGGGTCAAGGCGCCCACCTCCGAGGGCTATGCGGAGACGCGCAATATCGTGAAGTCGAAAGGCCTCGTCACGGTCTGCGAGGAGGCTGGCTGCCCCAATATCGGTGAGTGCTGGGACAAGAAGCACGCCACCATGATGATCCTGGGCGAGTTCTGCACGCGCGCCTGCTCCTTCTGCAACGTCGCCACCGGCAAGCCCAAGCCCGGCGTGGACGAGGATGAGCCCCGCCGCGTCGCTGAGGCCGTCGCCGAGATGGGCCTCTCCCATGTCGTCATCACCTCGGTGGACAGGGACGACCTGGAAGACGGCGGCGCGATGCATTTCGTCAACACGATCAACGCCATCCGCGCGGCCGCCCCGAACACCACCATCGAAATCCTCACGCCGGATTTCCTGCGCAAGGATGGCTGGGAAAACCGCGTCATCGATGCAAAGCCGGACGTGTTCAACCACAACCTCGAAACCGTCCCGCGCCTGTATCTCTCCATCCGCCCCGGCGCGCGCTATTTCCATTCCCTCCGCCTGCTGCAGAAGGTGAAAGACCGCGATCCCTCCCAGTTCACCAAATCCGGCCTCATGGTCGGCCTTGGCGAAACCAAGGAAGAGATCATGCAGGTGATGGACGACATGCGCTCGGCCGGCGTCGATTTCATCACGATCGGCCAGTACCTTCAGCCCACGCGCAAGCACGCCGCGATTGACCGGTTCGTGCCGCCCGAAGAATTCAAGGCGTATGAAGAAATCGCCCGCGCCAAGGGCTTCCTCATGGTCTCGGCCAGCCCGCTCACGCGCTCCAGCCACCATGCCGGGGAAGACTTCGCTCGCCTCCGCGCCGCCCGCGAAGCCCAGCTTGCCGCCCGCAAGGCGTAATCCGTGCCGCGTTTCACCAAGACGATGCGGGTGCCCTATGGGCCGGAGCAATGCTTCGCGCTGGTCTCCGATATTGCCCGCTATCCGGACTTCATAAAGTGGATCACCGCCCTGCGCGTGTCAGAGCTGCGCGCGGCAGGCCCCGGCGTGACTGAATGCCTGGGCGAGGTGGTTGTTGGCTTCAAGGGGTTCACGGAGCGTTTTACCACGCGCGTCGTCGCAGATGAGCCCGCCGCCCGCGTCACCGCCTCCCTTGTGCGCGGCCCGTTCCGCAAACTCTTCGCCGAATGGCGCATCACGGAAAGCGTCGCGGGCGCCTCGGACGTGTCCCTCGAAATCAATTACGAATTCCGCAACCCCGTCATCGCCTTCCTGGCCGCCGCCAACCATGATCTGGCAGTAGACCGTATCCTGAACGCCTTCCTCGCCGAAGC
>NZ_NCJT01000087.1:1338-10665 GCF_002282565.1 Hyphomonas sp. 34-62-18 | reverse complement strand
AAAATCCAGGTCCGGGTCCTGCGCAATGGCGCGGGCGAGGGCGTCGACATAGGGCCCATCAGCAACGCAGTCGCTGCACCAGGCGCCCCAAACATCGATTACGGTCCAGCGGTTTATGTCGCTGGAGCTGAATGTCCCACCGTCAGAGGTCGGCGCTGTAAATTCCGGCAGTTTCTGACCCAGCAGGCCATATTGGAATGGGCGCCCATAATCATCGCGGAACACGCCGTCGCCCTTGGTGTCGGCGGCGCCTTCGGGTGGGGCTGTGTTCGCAGTAATGAACCCCTGGGCCTTGGGGCCATCTGTCTCAGGGGCCGGTACCTCTTCCGCCGGGGGAGAGGACGGCGCAGCGGCCGGTCCGCAGGCGCACAGCGCCAGAGCGGCAGCAAGAATGAGGGCAGCAGGTTTCATGGCGGCAACTCCGGTCATCTGGCGGGAGCGTGCCACTGGCGGGTGACTGGAAAAAGGCAGCTATCCTCAACCGACCCATAAGCAAAAGGGCGGCCTTTTGAGCCGCCCTTCGCAATTCATCGCTGAAATCGAAGTCTTAGCTGTAGATTTCGAACAGGCCTGCAGCGCCCATGCCACCGCCGATGCACATGGTGACAACGCCCCACTTGGCCTTGCGGCGCTGGCCTTCCAGCAGGATGGAGCCGGTGCAGCGCGCGCCGGTCATGCCGAAGGGGTGGCCAATGGAGATCGAGCCGCCATTGACGTTGTACTTCTCAGGATCAATGCCGAGGCGGTCGCGGCTGTAGAGGCACTGCGAGGCGAAGGCTTCGTTCAGCTCCCACAGGTCGATGTCGTCGACTTTCAGGCCATGGCGCTCCAGCAGGCGCGGAACGGCGAAGACCGGGCCGATGCCCATTTCGTCGGGATCGCAACCGGCAACGTTGAAGCCGGCAAAACGGCCGAGCGGCTTCAGACCGCGGCGGGCGGCTTCCTTGGCTTCCATGACGACCACAGCGGCGGCGCCATCAGACAGCTGCGAGGCGTTACCGGCAGTGACGTATTTGCCTTCCTTCACGACCATGCCGCCGGAGAAGACAGGCTTCAGGCCGGCAACCATTTCATAGGTCGTGCCCGGGCGGTTACAGTCGTCACGGTCGGCGATCACGTCCTCAAAGGTTTCTTCCTTCGTTTCCTTGTTCACCAGCTTCATGCGGGTTTTCAGCGGCACGATTTCCTGGGCCATGTAGCCTTTCTGCTGGAACTCGGCGGTGCGGCGCTGGCTCTCGACCGAATACTGGTCCTGATATTCGCGGCTGACGCCATAGCGCTCAGCGACGATTTCAGCGGTCTCGATCATCGTCATCCAGATCGCCGGCCAGGTCTTGGCCAGTTCCGGATCGAAATACTTGTAGCGGTTGGAATGGCCTGAGCCCTGGACGAGGCTGATGCTTTCTACGCCGCCGCCAACAGTGACGGCTGCGCCTTCGTTGATCACGGTGTGCGCAGCATTGGCAATGGCTTGAAGGCCCGAGGAGCAGAAGCGGTTGATGGTCGCGCCAGAGGTGCTGGACGGGCAGCCAGCGGCGAGCGCTGCGTTGCGGGCCACGTTATGGCCTGTGGCGCCTTCCGGGGCGGCGCAGCCAAGGAACACGTCTTCTACAGCGGCCGGCTCCACGCCGGCACGCTCCAGCGCGCCCTTGATCACATGGCCGGCCATGGTGATCCCGTGGGTGTCATTCAGGGCGCCGCGACCAGCTTTGGTCAGGGCAGTACGGGCTGTTGAAACGATTACGGCTTCACGCATGGCTTCCTCCTGGAGTGTGCTTACCTGTTTGTGCGGCGCACCCTAGAGAGTGAATTGCCCGAACGGAAGCCTTCCCTTTACGTCAACGTTCATTGGTCGCAGCAAAAAGCCCGCTGGCGATCACCAGCGGGCTTTGAATGTTGCCGGGGCAGGGTCGTTTACGCGGTGACCTTCGGCTTGGGCGCGGCGGCCTTCACGGCCTCGTCCACATATGCTTCGAACTTCTTGAAGTTGGCCACGAACTCTTCGGCGAGTTTTGCGGCCTGCTTGTCGTAAGCCGCCGGGTCTGCCCAGGTGCTGCGCGGGTCGAGGATCTTGGCGTCCACACCCGGCACAGCGACCGGCACGAGGAAGCCGAAGGTTTCATCCTTGCGGAACTCGACATTGTTGAGCGAGCCATCAAGGGCGGCGTTGAGCAGGGCGCGGGTTGCCTTGATCGGCATCCGGCTGCCCTGGCCATACGGGCCGCCGGTCCAGCCGGTGGAGACCAGCCAGCAATCGACGTTGTAGCGGGCGATCAGCTCGCGCAGCAGGTTGCCGTATTCCGACGGGTGGCGCGGCATGAAGGGGCCACCAAAGCAGGTGGAGAAGGTGGCGGAAGGCTCAGTGACGCCTTTCTCGGTGCCGGCAACGCGCGCAGTGTAGCCGGAGAGGAAGTGGTACATCGCCTGCGCCGGGGTCAGCTTGGCAATCGGTGGCATGATGCCATAGGCGTCTGCCGTCAGCATGATGAGGTTTTTCGGCTGGCCGCAGCGGCCCGTCAGCGAGGCATTCGGGATCGCTTCGATCGGGTAGGCGCCGCGGGAGTTTTCAGCCAGCGCCGCAGAATCGAGGTCCAGCTCACGCGTGGTGGGGTCCATCACGACGTTCTCGAGCACCGTGCCCCACTGCTTCGTGGTGGCGTAGATTTCCGGCTCAGCCTCGGCCGACAGCTTGATCATCTTCGCGTAGCAGCCGCCTTCGAAATTGAAGAGGCCGTTTTCCGACCAGCCATGCTCGTCATCGCCGATCAGCGTGCGCGAGGCGTCTGCCGAGAGGGTGGTTTTGCCGGTGCCCGACAGGCCGAAGAAGATCGCGGCGTCGTCCTTGTCAGAGGTGTTGACCGAGCAGTGCATCGGCATCACGCCCTGGTTGGGCAGCAGGTAGTTGAGGATGGTGAAGACCGACTTCTTGGTTTCGCCCGCATAGGACGTGCCGCCGATGAGGACGAGACGCTTGGCGAAGTTCACGGCGATCACCGTCTCGCTGCGGCAGCCATGCTTCGCCGGATCGGCGCGGAAGCTTGGGCAGTTGATAATGGTGAATTCGGTCTTGAAGTTTGCCAGCTCATCCGTTGTCGGAAGGCGCAGCAGGTGGCGGATGAAAAGCGAGTGCCAGGCAAATTCGGTCACAACCGTCACGGGCAGGCGATAGTCGAGATCGGCGCCGCCGAAGAGGTCCTGCGAATACATGTCCTGCTTGGCAAGATGGGCTTTGAAGTCCGTCCACAGAGCTTCGAAATGCTCAGGCGTCATCGAAGCGTTGTTGTCCCACCATACGGTGTTCTCGGTCAGCGCGTCGCGGACGGTGAACTTGTCCTTGGCAGAGCGGCCGGTGTGTTGCCCGGTTTCCACCACCAGGGCGCCGCCCTTGGCCACACGGGCCTCGCCGGCTGCAACGGCCGTTTCATACAGGCGTGCCTCGTTCCAGTTTTTCCGGATGGATTTTGTCTGCACACCCAGCTCGGCCAGGATTGCTACGGTATCGCTCATTACGCTGTCCTCGAATTTTAGCGAACTCTTAGGGCGCCCCGGCCCTGCCACCATAGGGGCCCATTAGCGCTTTGCGAGAACCTTTTGCAACATCCGTGCCCATGCGAATTTGGCTGCGGTGCAGCATTTCTCCCGGCTTTCTGATCAGGGCGTTAGGATGTCCTCCGTTGTCAGGTTTTGGCACCGGTGTCATTCGCGTCAGCCTGCACTGACTGCCTCATGTTCAGGCAGTAATGCCGGTTCAGATTGGCACATCTCTCCACCGTTTCCCGGCGCCGTTGGCGCAGGGGAAAGGAGTAGTGGACGACCCATCCAATCGCTCTCTATGCGCGTGATTAAATCCGTAAGCAGAGCAAGGTGGGATTTGGTTGCGGGGGCTTTGATTGCCCGCTGACGCCGCCTTCTGTAGAGCAGAATGTCATGAAATCCCTCAATCCAGACTTCGCCAGCCTCGGCACCACGATCTTTACCACCATGTCTGCCCTCGCCGCAGAGCATGGCGCCATCAATCTGGGGCAGGGCTTTCCCGATGAGGACGGCCCGTTGGACATTCGCGACGTTGCGGCGCGGGCGCTGATCGAGGGGCCAAACCAGTACCCGCCGATGATGGGCCTGCCGGCCCTGCGCCAGGCGGTGGCCGATCATGACCAGCGCTTCTATGGCCTCACCTATGATGCGCGTGACGAGATCCTCGTCACCTCCGGCGCCACCGAAGCCCTCGCCGCCTGCCTGATGGCGTTGCTCGCGCCCGGCGATGAGGTCGTCCTGTTCGAGCCTCTGTATGACAGCTACCTGCCGATCATCCGGCAGTGCGGCGCAGTCCCGCGTATCGTTCGGCTGGAGACGCCCGGCTGGGGCATCCCGGACGGCGCGTTCACTACCGCTTTTAGCCCGGCGACCAAGCTGGTTCTGCTCAACACGCCCATGAACCCCACCGGCAAGCTGTTTGCGGGCGAGGAGCTGGCCGTGATCGCGCGCCTCGCCACGGCCCACGATGCCTATGTTCTCTGCGATGAGGTGTACGAACATCTTGTGTTTGACGGCGCCGCGCATCAGCCCATCGCCACGCTGCCGGAGATGCGCGCACGTACGCTGCGCATTGGCTCGGCGGGCAAGACTTTCTCTCTGACCGGCTGGAAGGTTGGTTATGTCAGCGGCCCGCGCGACCTCATCACCACAGTTGCGAAGGTCCATCAGTTCCTCACCTTTACAACCCCGCCGGGCCTTCAGGCGGCGGTGGTGTATGCGCTGGACAAGGACGACGCCTATTACACCCGCCTTGCCACATCGCTGCAGGCAAAGCGCGACAGGTTGGCAGAGGGGCTGAGGCGCGTGGGGTTCAAGGTACTACCGGTCGAGGGTACCTACTTCCTCACGGTACTGACGGATGGCGTGGGGCAGTCATTTGCGACAGATGTGGAGTATGCGCGCTGGCTGACCGTTGAGGTCGGCGTGGCCACTGTGCCGTGCAGCGCCTTCTATGCCGGGCCAAACCCGCCGCAGAACATGATCCGCTTCTGTTTCTGCAAGAAGGATGAGGTGCTCGACGCCGCGATTGACCGGCTCGCGAGCCGCCTGCTGCGTTAGCTGGCGGGTGCCGGGACGCCTTTTGCCCTCAGCCAATCTTTCACCGGACTGGTAAGCGGGGCGGGCAGGGCGCCCAATGCAAACCAGCCCCAGCCGCCATGCTTTTCCGGTTCCATCACTTCGGGCTGGCCGGATACGATGCGGGCGGAGTAGACTGGCGCCACCCAATGGCGGCCGTCGCCTCCATCAATCGTCTCGGCAATGCAGGCAAGGCCGGTGATCTCGATCTCGATGCCCAGCTCTTCGAGGATCTCCCGCCGGGCGGTGTCTTCAGCGCGTTCGCCGAAGTCGATCTTGCCGCCGGGCAGGCCCCAGGCGCCGGCTTCAGGCTGCCGCAGGCGCTGGATGAGAAGCAGCCGGCCTTCGGCGTCCAGAATGGCGGCGCCGCAACCAGCTTCCACGGGTTTTGTCATGTTGTCTCCGGCCTCTGATGCCCACGCATTCTGTTGCGGATCGGCGCCTCAACAGCAATCAAAAAGACACCCGGAGCCGGGGTTTTTCCCGGTCCGGGTGTCTGTGCCTCTGGTCAGGGGTAGGAGGCGATCAGATCAGTCGGAAGCGATTGCGCCGACGACAAGGCCGATGATGGCGCCTGTGGCCACAGAGGCGAGAATGGCGTCGCCCCGGTCATTGTCGCGCACCCAATGATAGCCGCTCGGCGGAGCATAGAGGCCATACCGGTCATATTCAGTGATGTAGACCGTGCGGGGCGCATAGCCGTAATAGCTGCCCACATTGTACCGGGGGGCATAGCCGCGATGGTAGTGGGGCCCGTAGGTGTAGCCATAGGTAACCGTTACCGAAGAGCGCGGCGGCGCGTAATAGACCGGCGGCTTGTAGTGGTAGTGCGGTTTGTAGCTGTGACGGTAGTGGTACTTGTGGTCGTGCTTGCGGCCACGGTCGTAACCGCGATCATAACCCCGTTCATAGCCGCGCTCGTATCCACGCTTGCCCTTGCCGCGATGGTCGCGGTCTGCATGCGCCAGCGGCACGACAAAAAGGCTTGCAGCAGTGGTCGCCGCAATGAGGCGCGTAAAGGACTTGTTCAGGCGCATGGCGCTGCTCCATCTTACGGTTTCCAGCCGCCAGACGCGTGTGCCGGGCGATCAGGGAAGCTGGCATATCCAGCATTGCAGGTTGATTTGTGCGGGGGATTGCCTGAACTCCCGCTGAACACTTGCTTCAGGAATCACGTCATGGCGGAATTCGGCGATTTGCGGGTTTCTGACACCATTTCTGTCCCGGCCTGGGAACTCAGCGAATCCTTCGTGCGGGCCTCCGGGCCCGGCGGGCAGCATGTGAACAAGGTGTCGAGCGCGGTGCAGCTGACCTGGCATGTGCAGGCGTCTTCGCTGCCGGCGGCGCTCAAGGCGCGGTTTGAGAAGCTCTATGCCAACCGCATAACGGCTGATGGGCGGCTGATTCTGGAAGCGAGCGAGCATCGCAGCCAGGTGCAGAACCGTACCGCAGCCCGGGCGCGCCTGGCAGAGATGATCCTCAAAGCGTCCATCCCGCCCAAACGCCGCGTCGCCACCAAGCCCACTGCCGGCAGCGTGCGCCGCCGCATCGCGGCCAAGAAACGGCGCAGCGAAGTCAAATCCCTGCGCGGCAATGTGCCAGGCGAGGAATAGGGCCCATTCCTGTGCGGGGCGATATCCGGTAGAGGCTGCTAAGCAGCAGTTTTGATTGAGTTCGGGATTTGAAGACCATGCATCTTGAGAAGCGCGTACTTATTACGGGCGGGGCCGGCTTTATCGGCTCATTCCTCTGCGAGCGGCTTCTGGAGGCAGGCGCCACCGTACTCTGCGTGGACAATTTCTTCACCGGCACCCGGATGAATGTGTCTCATCTGATCGGCCATCCGCGATTTGAGCTGATGCGGCATGATGTGTGCTTCCCGCTCTATGTCGAGGTTGATGAGATCTACAACATGGCCTGCCCGGCAAGTCCGGTGCATTACCAGTTTGACCCCGTGCAGACGACGAAGACCAGCGTTCACGGCGCCATCAACATGCTGGGTCTCGCCAAGCGGGTTAAGGCCAAGATCCTGCAGGCCTCCACATCGGAAGTGTATGGTGATCCTGCAATACATCCGCAGACAGAAGACTACTGGGGCAATGTGAACCCCATCGGCCCGCGCTCCTGCTATGATGAAGGCAAGCGCTGCGCCGAGACGCTGTTCTTCGACTATCACCGCCAGCATGCGCTGCGGATCAAGGTGGCCCGTATCTTCAACACCTATGGTCCACGCATGCACCCGAATGACGGGCGGGTTGTGTCCAATTTCATCGTTCAGGCGCTTAAAGGAGAAGACATCACCCTTTATGGAGATGGCTCCCAGACGCGCAGCTTCTGCTATGTCGATGATCTTGTGCGCGGCCTCATCAGCCTCATGGAGACGCCTGACAGCGTGACCGGGCCGATCAACATCGGCAATCCCAACGAATTCACGATCCGTCAGCTGGCTGAGAATGTCATCGATCTGACGGGGGCAAAGTCCAAACTCGTTTTCCGCCCTCTGCCGCAGGACGATCCCAGGCAGCGCCAGCCGGACATTACCAAGGCGCGCGACATTCTGAAGTGGGAGCCCTCGGTGGAGCTGCGCGATGGCCTGTCCAAGACCATCGCTTATTTCGATGCGCTGCTGGCCGACCGGAATTTGAAGGTCTGATCAGCTCTTCTCGATTTCGGCGCGGATCGCCTCGTCGATCTTCGGAAGGTTGGCGCCTTCGATGGCCTGATCGCCGACAAAGTAACCCGGTGTTCCGCCTACGTTGAGCGTACGGCCAAGAGCCTGCATATCGGCCAGCTGCTGTTTCACGGCATCGGACTTCATATCAGCGCGCATCCGTTGCACATCAATGCCCAGCTGCATGGCCAGTTCATCGATCTTCTTTTCCGTCAGATCATCGTTCGATTTTAGGCCCATCAGGGCGAGGTGCATGTCGATGTATTTTCCCTGCTTGCCCGAGGCGAGGGCGGCCAGAGCGGCGGTTTCACTGATGCCGCCGAAGATTGGGTATTCCTTGAACACTACACGGACTTCGCCATCATAGGATTTCGGCAGGTTCGCGGTCCATTCGGCCGAGCGTTTACAATAGCCGCACCGGTAGTCGAAGAACTCAACCACGGTGACGGGCGCGTCCGCATCCCCCACGAAATAGTCTGTGTTGTTGTTGTAAAGCGCGCTGGCATTGTCGGAGATGGCGGCTTTGGCGGCGCTGGCTTGGGCCAGGCGCTCTTTTTCCGTCAACGCAACCAGCGCTTCCTCGATGATCTCCGGATTGGCGAGGATGTATTCCCGCACGATCTTTTCCACTTCTGCCTTGTCGGTCGTGCCGCCGCCTTGTGCGCAGGCCGGCAGAAGCGCCAGACCGGCAAACCCGAGAGCGATAAGAGGAGAAAGGCGAAGCGTGCGGTTCATTGTCGGGAATCCCTGATTTGGCTGGCCGGACTATAGGCAAGCCGGCCTGCGCGTCCACCCATCCTCACAGAGGGTTTATCAGCGCTGCCCCTTCAGGGGCGCTGGCGGGAGAAATCACCAAAGGGCATCTCCCGGCCGTTCGTCTCGATCGACAGGCGCTGGCCGCGGTTCTGACGCTGATAGTACTCGCGGTTCTCCGGATTGCTGGGGTCGGTGATCAGGAGAATGTCGTCGGCCCGGCGGTAGTTGGGGGTACCGCGCTCCAGCTGGTCCACAGCGCGATGGGCAAAGCTGTTGGCGCGCACGATGTCGCCCACCCAGTAGGCAGATTCGGCCGTCGCCAGCTGAGCTTCCGGCCGGCGGCCCTGCTTTTCCAACGTGATCGCCAGCTGTGCCCAGGCAAAGGCATTATCTGGCTCCGCGATGAGCGCGTCGCGCAGTGCCGCTTCGGCGAGTTGCACGTCCCCCTCATCGTCGCGGGCGTTGAGGGAGCGGGCATAGTTGATCAGCAGCAGAGGCTGGCCCGGTTTGAGATCCAGAGAGCGTTTGTGTGGCTCGACCGACTCGGCAACCCGTCCACTCTCGAAGAGGATCTGCCCTTTGAGCTCCTGGAAGTAGGGGTTTTCGGGCTCCTCGGCGATGAGGGACTCGATGTCCCGCATGGCGGACTGAATGTCGGCCGCGCGGTAGGCTGAGATGGCTCGGGCATAGCGGGCAGGCGCGCTGGTATCGGTGGCCGGATAGTCCCGCCGGACTTTCACCGGGGAATCGAGGAAGCCGACGAGCTTGGCGCGGAGCATCTGATACTG
>NZ_NCJT01000087.1:0-1324 GCF_002282565.1 Hyphomonas sp. 34-62-18 | reverse complement strand
GCGCGGGTTGTACGGATACGGTCAGACGCCAGAGGGTGGGCGCGGAAGTAGGGGTAACGGCGCGCTTCCGACATCACTTCCTGATAGCGGAAGTTTTCGAAGAATTCGACGATCCCGGCCGGGGATTGGCCAAGCGCCGCCAGATACTTCACGGCATGGGCGTCTGCGGATGCTTCCTCGGGCCGGGTGTGGGTAAAGAAGTTGATGGCGGCAAATTGCTGGGAACTGCCGATCAGGGCTGCGCCTGCGCCGCCTTCACCGGCAGCAATCGCCAGAAGGCCTAGACCGATTGAGAGCAAGGCCGGGCGCATCGCAACGCCGGCTGCCCGTGAGCGCGAGACGGTATGACCGCACGCGATATGGCAGGTTTCGTGGGCGATGACACCCTTGATCTGGCCCGGCGTTTCGGCCGCGATCATCAGGCCGGTATGGATATGGATACGCTGGCCATTTGCCACGAAGGCGTTCAGCGAGGGGTCGTTGATGATGTAGATGCCGACGTCCTGAGGAACGAGGCCGGAGACTTCCAGGATCGGGTCGGTCCACTCCCGGATGGTCTCCTCGATCTCTGCGTCGCGAATGAGGCTTTGGGCCGATGCGCTGAAGGCCATGATCGCCGTTGCGGCGACGGCAGTTATGATCCGGATGACTTTGTGTGCCACGACGCGGCTCCTGTGGTCATTGCAACGACCCTGTTAGACTAGGACTTTGCCGCGCGTATGGCGAGGTGCCCCTTGCGGTCTAACTGATTTGTCAGACTTTGCCTGACGCGAAAGTGAACGTCAGGGCGGGATTGAGGCGGATACCTGTTTCCGTTCCGGGGGCAATTCCGGTCATTGGCGGCACAAGGGCGGTCAGTCTGAGGCCCTGACAATCCAGCGTGAGACGCGTCAGTGGCCCGGTCATGCGGGCAGAGAGGACCGTTGCGCGAACGGGAGAAGCCGGGTCGATCGACACGCCTTCCGGCCGGACAAGGATTTCCGCACCTGCGTCATGCCCGTTTATGAGACCCGCGGGGGCGCGGCTGGCGGCAAACCGGTTTACCGGGCCGAGCGCGCCTGCAACATCGGCGCTGATTGGGCGAGTGTAGATTTCGCTGGCTGGGCCTTCCTGCAACAGCTGGCCCTGGCTCATGATCGCAATGCGGTCTGCATGCTCCAGCGCTTCGGCGGGATCATGCGTGACCAGCAGGGCGGGGATGCCGGCGGCGCGAATGGCGTCGAGGGCGGCGTCGCGCACGCTGTCGCGCAAGCTTGGGTCGAGGCCCGAGAAGGGCTCGTCCATCAGGATGGCGGCCGGTTCAGGCGCCAGCGCGCGGGCAATG
>NZ_NCJT01000338.1 GCF_002282565.1 Hyphomonas sp. 34-62-18 | reverse complement strand
ATCAGAACCCAGCCGGCCCCGAGGATGAGGGCGATGACAACGCCAACAATACCGATACCCCGCAGCCATTTTTGTGCGCCGCCCATAAACCTGACCCTCCCGTCACTTTTTCAAGGCGGCAGCATTAGTTGGGCGGTGTTTGGCCGCAAGGGGCAGCGCAGCAAATTGCCGGTACGGCAAGCATGGACAAGGGGGCGGGGGCGGCTTAACGGAGACAGGTTTTCTACAGTTTCGAGGGGCCAAGGACCGTATGTTCAAGAAGATCCTGATTGCCAACCGCGGTGAAATCGCCGTCCGTGTCATCAAGACCTGCCGCCGCCTGGGCGTCAAAACGGTCGTCGTTTATTCGGATGCAGACGCAGGCTCGATGGCCGTCGAGATGGCCGATGAGGCCGTCTATATCGGCGCCTCGCCGGCGGCCCAATCCTACCTCGTTCAGGACAAGATCATCGACGCCGTGCGCCAGACCGGCGCCGAGGCGATCCACCCCGGCTTTGGCTTCCTCTCCGAGAATGCCAGCTTTGCAAAGCGCCTGGAGAAGGAAGGGATCGGCTGGATTGGCCCGAACGCCCATGCCATCGACGCAATGGGCGACAAGATTTCCTCGAAGAAGCTGGCCGCAGAAGCGGGCGTTTCGACCGTTCCGGGGCATATGGATCTCATCCGCGACACCAAGCATGCCGTCGAGATCAGCCGCCAGATCGGCTATCCGGTGATGATCAAGGCGTCGGCCGGGGGCGGGGGCAAGGGCATCCGCGTGGCGGCCAATGACAAGGAAGTCGAAGAAGGCTTCCCGGCGGTGAAGGCCGAAGCGACCGCCTCTTTCGGCGACGACCGTATCTTCATCGAGAAATTCATCCTGGAGCCGCGCCATATCGAGATCCAGGTGCTGGGCGACAAGCATGGCAATTGCATCTTCCTGAACGAGCGGGAATGCTCGATCCAGCGCCGGAACCAGAAGGTGATCGAGGAAGCGCCTTCGCCGCTGCTGGACCCCGAGACGCGCAAGAAGATGGGCGAGCAGGCCGTGGCGCTCGCCAAGGCCGTGAACTATGACAGCGCCGGCACGGTGGAGTTTGTCGCCTCGGGCAAGGACAAGGGCTTCTACTTCCTTGAAATGAACACCCGCCTGCAGGTGGAGCACCCGGTGACCGAGATGATCACGGGCGTGGACCTTGTGGAGCAGATGCTGCGCGTGGCCTATGGCGAAAAGCTGAAGATCAAGCAGTCTGACGTGAAGATCAATGGCTGGGCCGTGGAAAGCCGGGTGTATGCGGAAGATCCGTACCGGAACTTCCTGCCATCGATTGGCCGCCTGAAGCGTTTCCATCCGCCTGCGGAAGGGAAAGTGGCGCGCGGGGAAGTGCGCCTGGATTCCGGCGTGCGCGAGGGCGACGAAATCTCGATGTTCTATGACCCGATGATCGCCAAGCTGATCACCCACGGGAAGGACCGCGACGCGGCGCTGGACGCGCATGGCGAGGCGCTGGACCGCTTCCACATCGAGGGCATCCAGGACAATATCCCCTTCATCGCCGCGGTGGTGGACGAGAAGCGGTTCCGTTCTGGCAACATCACGACGGCCTATATCAAGGACGAGTTCCCGCAGGGCTTTGAAGGCACCGAGCCGACGGCAGAGCAGGAAACGATGCTGATCTCTTCGGCGGCCTATGTGCACGCTTTCTTTGCGCGCCGGGCCGCGCAGATTTCCAATCAGATGGCAGCTTCTGCCGCGCCTGCCCGCAAGGACTGGGTGGTGATCCTGGGCGCCAAGCATCATCCGGTGACGATCGATATCGGCAAGGATGGCGAAGCTCAGATCACGGTCAATGGCGGCAAGGCGCACAGCCTCGTCACCTCCTGGCAGCCGGGGCAGCACCTGGTTGAGGGCGTGCTGGATGGCAAGCCGTTTGCCGTGAAGTTTGCCGACCGCACGGAGGGGTATCTCTTCCGGCATCGCGGCGTGGCGCTGCGCGCGCTCGTGTGCACGCCGTTTGTGGCGGACCTGCATGGCCGCCTGCCGGAGAAGCCGAAGGCGGACACCTCCAAGCTGGTGATTTCGCCGATGCCGGGGCTGGTTGTGTCGATGGATGTGTCCGTTGGCCAGGAAGTGCAGGAAGGTGAAGCGGTCTGCATCGTGGAAGCGATGAAGATGCAGAACATCATCCGCGCGGGCGCCACGGGCACGGTGAAGGCCATCAATGTGAAGGCCGGCGACAGCGTGGCGGCGGACGAGATTATGGTGGAGTTCGCCTGACCGGCGAGCTCAAC
>NZ_NCJT01000337.1:832-3105 GCF_002282565.1 Hyphomonas sp. 34-62-18 | reverse complement strand
CTTGGCGATATCCGGGCAGACTCGTATGAAATCCTTGATGGCGGCGACCGCATCGTCTTCAAGGGCAATGTCCAGACAGTGATCTATCCCAGCAAGTCCGAACCATCGGCAGAAACGCGTGAAGGTGAATAAGATGGCATTCCTCAAGGCAGCCGGTATTGGTCTTGTGCTTGGCCTTTTGATGGGCATGCCAGCCCATGCGCAGATCTCTTCGGAAGGCGGGCCGATCTATATCAATTCCGAGCGCACCGAGAGCCTGGAGCGCGAGCGCAAGGTGCTGCTGATTGGCAATGTCGACATCCGCCAGGGCACGGCGCGCCTTCGGGCCGATACCGTGACCATCCTGTTCACCGGCGAGCCGGCCCCCGGCGCCAGCAATCAGGGCGTGGCCGCCGGCTTCGGCCAGGTCGAGTCGATCCTGGCGGAGGGCAATGTCTACTATGTGACCCCCGAACTGAAGGCCAAGGGCGACCGGGGCATCTATGAACTTGCCACCGACACCATCACCATGACGGGCAATGTGGCGCTGATGCGGGACCGGGACGTGGCCGAGGGCCAGCGCCTCAAGATGGAGATCGGCAATCGCCGGACCACGCTGGAAGGCGGCGGCGGGCGGACCCGTATGGTGATCGACCCGGAGAGCCAATCACAGACGAACCGGTGAATTTTGACGGAATCCTGAAGCCGATCTTAAGCATGACGGTCTAGGGTAGCAGAGGGCGGCGATACCGCTCCACGTAAGGGAATGATGATCTCATGAGCGAACCGGCCGAAGGCCTTGTCGTCAGCAACCTCGCCAAAGCCTTTGGCAAGCGTCAGGTTGTGCGCGATGTTTCGCTCTCCCTTGCGCGGGGAGAAGTCGTCGGCCTGCTTGGACCCAACGGGGCCGGCAAGACCACCTGTTTCTACATGATCATGGGGCTGATCGGAGCCGATTCCGGTTCCATTTCCATCGATGGCGAGGATGTTACCCGCCTTCCGATGTATCAGCGCGCCCGTCTGGGCGTGGGGTATCTTCCGCAGGAAGCGTCAATCTTCCGGGGGATGACTGTAGAAGAGAATGTGCTGGCCGTGGCGGAACTGGTCGAGAAAGACCGGGCTGCGCGGATGGCACAGGTCGATGGCCTGCTCAGCGAGCTGCATGTCGAACATCTGCGCAACCAGCCAGCCACCTCCCTCTCGGGCGGTGAACGGCGGCGCGTGGAGATCGCCCGCGCGCTCGCCTCCCGTCCAAGCTTCATGCTACTGGACGAACCGTTCACCGGCATCGACCCGCTCGCCATCTCCGACATTTCCGAACTTGTCCGCTATCTGAAACAGCGCGGCCTGGGTGTTCTGATTACGGATCACCAGGTGCGTGAAACGCTTCAGATCGTTGACCGGGCCTATGTCATGTATGATGGCGAAGTTCTGTTCACCGGCACGCCAGAGGATGTGCTGAAGAATGAGGATGTGCGCAGGGTCTATCTGGGTGAGCAGTTCGCCGCTTGATCTCAGGGGGCGCGGCCTATGGCCATGAAACAATCACTCGACATGCGCCAGGGCCAGTCCCTGGTAATGACGCCGCAACTTCAGCAGGCGATCAAGCTTCTGCAGCTGTCGAACCAGGAACTTTCCGAATTCATCGAGGCCGAGCTGGAGCGCAATCCGCTGCTCGTGAAGGTCGAGGATGAGGGCGGCGCGGCCACCGGCGAAGCCAGCGATCCCAAACGCCGCGAGCAGTTGACCCTCGACGACAGCTCCGGCCTCGGGGAAGCGCGCGAGCAGCTGGATGCGCCGGGCGAGGACGTGTTCGAGCCAGGTACAGGCTCTGACGCGGCGACGGCCGCCGATGCGCGCGGGCCGTCTGCAACCACTGACTGGTCTGGCGCCTCCAATGGTCCGGCCTCTGAAGATTTCGACTATGCGGCCAATGTCTCCGGCGATGTGACGCTGCACGAGCATCTCCATTCCCAGCTGAGCTTTGCGGGGCTTTCCGCCGCCGACCGGCTGATCGCCGCGCGCCTGATCGACGAGATGGATGAGACCGGATATCTGCGCGCGCCGCTGGAGGATGTGGCGAATGCGCTGGGCGCTGATATTGCCAATGTCGAGGCGGTGCTGACGGTTTGCCAGGGCTTTGACCCAACCGGCGTGATGGCGCGCTCCGTGCCCGAATGCCTTGCCTTGCAGCTGAAGGATCGCGGGCGGCTTGACCCGGCGATGCAGGCGATGCTGGACAATCTGCATCTTGTAGCCAAGCATGACATGAAAGCGCTGATGGATGTGTGCGG
>NZ_NCJT01000337.1:0-795 GCF_002282565.1 Hyphomonas sp. 34-62-18 | reverse complement strand
GAGCTCAATTCCGACAATCTGCCCCGCGTGCTGATGGACAAGGCGTATTATGCCGAGGTGACGGCCCTGCCGATGCGCGAGAAGGAGAAGGAATTCATCTCCGAATGCGCCGCGTCCGCCAGCTGGCTGGTCAAATCGCTCGACCAGCGGGCCCGCACCATCCTGAAGGTGGCGAGCGAGATTGTCCGCCAGCAGGACGGGTTCTTTGCGCATGGCGTGGCGCATCTGCGGCCCCTCAATCTCAAACAGGTGGCCGATGCCATTGAGATGCACGAATCCACCGTCAGCCGGGTGACCACGAACAAATACATGGCCACCCCGCGCGGCCTGTTCGAGTTCAAATACTTCTTCTCCGCCTCCATTCCGGCGACCGGGGGAGGGGAGGCCCATTCGGCCGAAGCTGTCCGCCACCGGATCAAACAGCTGATCGACGAAGAGGCGCCCGAGGATGTTCTCTCGGATGACCAGATCGTGGAAATTCTCACCGGATTCGGCATCGAGATTGCCCGCCGCACGGTGGCGAAGTATCGCGAGAGCCTCAACATCCCCTCCAGCGTGCAGCGCCGCCGCATGGGCAAGGCCGGCTGACGCCTGTTTTTTTTAGATTGCTCGCGGCTATTTCCGCGTCTGCGACGCGGAGCCGCTGTGCCTTCGCCTTGCTCGTGGGGGAGCAGGCCTTGGGCGTAGGTTTGGGTTTCGTCACCCTCGATGCGCGTGAGCGCATCTGAGGGCCCATCTCCCGCCCTGTCACAGGTCCCGGCCTTCCCGTATCGTCGGGGACCTTCTCTTCTTCAA
>NZ_NCJT01000336.1 GCF_002282565.1 Hyphomonas sp. 34-62-18 | reverse complement strand
GCGCCCCAGCGCAGATTGGGCTGATCCCAGCCCCTCTGGCGCGAGGGTGAAGATCGCGTCTTCAAAGCCCAGTCTCGAATCTCGGGAGAAATCTTCCATTCCGGCCTTATGCGGCAGCCTGTCTCTTGCGCCAAGCGCTGGAATGGGCGCCTATCGGCCCCATGCGTGCCTCATTTGCCTTCGCCCTTCCGGCCCTTTTCCTGCTTGCTGCCTGCGGCGCGTCAGACGCGCCCGCTTCGGAGGGGAGCAGCATTGCTACCTCCGGCGGCATGAAATCAGGCTGCGCCAGCCGCGCCTATAGCGAAATCGGCGGGCCGATCTCGCTGACCGACCATACCGGCGCGCGGGTGACCGAGGAGACTTACAAGGGCAAGCCCACGGTGGTCTATTTCGGCTTCACCTACTGCCCGGATGTCTGCCCGGCGGCCCTGTCCACGCTGGGCGCAGCCTATCGCCGTCTGCCGGAAGGGGAAACCGCGCCGCAGACCCTCTTGATCACGGTCGATCCGGACCGCGACACGCCTGAGGCCCTCGCCACCTATGTGACCACGCCGGCCTTTCCGCCGGGCCTTGTCGGCCTGACGGGCTCAGCGGCAGAAATCCGCGCGGCGGCCGATCATTTCAAGGCGGACTATGCCCGGATCGAGCAGCCCGAAAGCCTCGCCGAATACACGATGGACCACACCAACCTCATCTATGTGATGGACAAGGACTGGAAGCTGAAGACCTTCTTCACGCATGAGGACACGCCCGAGACGATTTCCGCCTGTCTGGCGGAGCTGTTTTAGGGCGGGCTTTTGGCGCTGGTCTGACGGCTGGACGTGGCCGAAGACGGTCATTCCTTTACCCGACACGAACAATCTGAGTGCCAGTTCGTAAATTCCACCAGAACGCCTTATCTTTGCGGTTTAGTGCGAGGTAAACCGACACAGGCCATAAGCATAGCCCGATGTAGCCCAACAATACGTTGAGCCCAAATGCTGGCTTCTTGCCGATGCCCGGAACACCTTCCACACGAAAACCCATGATGTATTGCCCCACCGTCTGTCGCCCGATCACCGGGTGAACGTAAAAGTAGGCATAGAGGAAGGCAAAAATGGTCAGCGCACTGGGTAAAGCCATCACAGCATCGGTCGGACGCGCGAAATCCCGCTCAAAAGCCCATCGAAAATTGCCCGTGGCATTGGCTTCTGCGAACAGAAGCGGCAAAGTGCCGATTGGAACGATGGCCGCCATAACGACAAAAAAGTCGATGAAGAACGCGGAAAATCCCTCCACAATACTGACGGGCGGGCCATACGCGGAAGTTTGCGGCGCCTGCCGATAGAAGGCAGCGAACGCCGTCAGGACGATGGACATAACCAAAGCTAGAGGCGATGCGGCCGCGGACACGTAGCAGTGATCGTTGATGCAAGTAGAGTTGAAGCCTTGCTTCGGCCCAGTCGCGAACATCGCCACGATGATGGCGACAAGCGCCCAGAAAACCCAAGTTCGGCTCACTCAATGCATCCCAAAATAGAAGCATTGCCAGACGGATGATAAGCTGGCTAGTGACCATTTTGGGCCAATTCCAGCCGCCCGGTTGCCCGCCGCCTCTAAATCTCGTCAGCCCCGCCCGGATTGCGGCGGCGGCGGATCAGCCACATCACGCCGCGCAGGTCTGACAGGGCGTCCTTCAGGCGGCCGAAATTGGTGTAGTTCGACCGGCCTGTGCCGCGCGGGCGGTGGTTCACTTCGCGGAACTCCACGTTATGGCCTTCGGCGCGCATCAGGGCGGGCATGTAGCGATGCATGTGATCGAAATAGGGGAGCTGCAGGAAGGTCGCCCGGTCCATCACCTTGATGCCACAGCCGCTATCGTCGCAATCATCCTTCAGCATCCGTTTGCGGATATTGTTGGCAAAGCGGCTGCCGAAGCGTTTCCAGGCGGTGTCCTTGCGGCTGCCCCGGCGGCCCATCACCATTTTCAGGCCATGCGGGGCGTCGGCGCGGGTCAGCTGGCGGTAGAGGTCAGGCAGATCAGCCGGGTCGTTCTGTCCGTCCCCGTCCAGCGTGCCGACAACCGGGGCGCGCGCGGCGAGAATGCCGGAACGGATGGCGCGGCTCTGCCCGGCATTCTTCCGGTGGCCCAGCACCCGCAGCATGGGGAAACGGCTTTTGAGCGCCGCCAGCTCCGCGCGCGTATCATCGGTGGAGGCGTCGTCCACGAAGATCATCTCGAAGGCGCGGCCATCCAGCGCCCGGGCGATTTCGGTGGCAAGCTGCTCGACATTGCCGG
>NZ_NCJT01000335.1 GCF_002282565.1 Hyphomonas sp. 34-62-18 | reverse complement strand
GACGGATATGCTCGAACGCATCATAGAATTCTCCATTCGCCAGCGCTGGCTGGTGATGGCCATTGTCGTCGGCCTCGCCGGATTGGGCATCTGGAACTTTAACCGGCTGCCCATCGACGCCGTACCGGACATCACCAACGTCCAGGTGCAGATCAACACCGAGGCGCCCGGATTTTCGCCATTGGAAACCGAGCAGCGGATCACCTTCCCGGTCGAGACCGCGATTTCGGGCCTGCCGGGACTCGATTATACCCGCTCTGTCTCCCGCTACGGTCTCAGCCAGGTCACGGTCGTCTTTGAAGATGGCACCGACATCTACCGGGCAAGGCAGCTCGTCTCCGAGCGCATCCAGTCCGTACAGGGAACCCTCCCTGAAGGGATCACACCCGAGCCTGGTCCGATTGCGACGGGCCTTGGCGAAATCTACATGTACATCCTCGCGGCGGAACCTGGCGCGGTGAAGGAGGACGGCACCCCCTGGTCCCCGATGGACCTGCGTACACTGAATGACTGGGTCGTCCTGCCCCAACTGCGCACCGTCGAGGGGGTGACTGAGGTTAACACGATCGGCGGGTTCAAGAAGGAAATCCATATTCTGCCTGACCCGGCAGCCATGGCGGGATTCAGTCTCTCGCTCGACGACATTCTCTCCGCTGTCGCCCGCAACAATGCCAATACGGGCGCAGGCTATATTGAGCGCAATGGTGAGCAGAACCTCATCCGTGTACCCGGCCAGGCCCAAAGCCTGGATGACCTGCGTGCCATAACAGTGCAGGACACCGGGATCGTCAGTATCCGGCTTGGCGACGTCGCAGAGGTCCGCGAAGGCGAGGAGCTACGCACAGGCGCCGCCACCCAGAACGGCGAAGAAATCGTGCTCGGTACGGCCTTCATGCTGGTCGGGGAGAACAGCCGCACTGTATCCATTGCGGTCGATGAGAAGGTCGATGCCATTCGACCGGGCCTGCCTGAAGGTGTTACGATCAGCCCGGTCTACAATCGCACCAACCTCGTCGACGCAACGATCGCCACTGTCGAGAAGAACCTTGCCGAGGGGGCGCTCCTCGTGATCGTCATCCTGTTCCTGCTGCTCGGCAATATCAGGGCCGCGCTGCTGACAGCGGCGGTCATTCCGCTCGCCATGCTGATGACCGTGACAGGCATGGTCAGCAACAGGGTCTCGGGCAACCTCATGAGCCTCGGCGCACTTGATTTTGGCCTGATCGTCGATGGCGCGGTAATCATTGTTGAAAACTGCCTCAGGCGGTTTGGCGAGGCCCAGCACCGGCTCGGGCGCCTGCTTACACAGGACGAGCGGTTCTCGCTGGCCGCATCCGCGTCGAGCGAAGTGATCAGGCCGTCGATCTTCGGCGTCATCATCATTACGGTTGTCTACCTGCCGATCTTTGCCCTGACCGGCATTGAGGGAAAGATGTTCCATCCGATGGCCTTCACGGTCGTCATCGCCCTCACATCTGCGCTGATCCTGTCACTCACCTTCGTACCGGCCGCCGTTGCGCTGCTCGTACGCGGAAAAGTGACGGAGAAGGAAAGCTGGATCATGCGCGGCGCCAAAGCCGCCTACCGCCCGGCGCTTCGGTTTGCTCTGGGAGCCCGGTACGCCATCGTCGTGGGCGCAATTGTCCTGGTCGGTTTCGCCGGCTGGGGCGCAACCCGGCTTGGTTCGGAATTCATCCCGAACCTTGATGAAGGCGACATCGCCCTGCATGCCCTGCGCATTCCGGGTACCAGTCTTACCCAGGCCATCGAGATGCAGGAAATGCTGGAACGGCGCATTAAGGAGCTGCCGGAAGTTGAGCGCGTGTTCGCCAAGATCGGCACGCCAGAAATCGCAACCGACCCGGTGCCACCCAGCGTCGCCGACACGTTCATTATCCTGAAGCCTCGCAAGGAATGGCCCGATCCCCGCAAGCCTAAAGCCGCTTTCGTGGCCGAATTGCAGGCCGCGGTCGAGGAGATTCCCGGCAGCAAGTATGAGATCACCCAGCCCATCGAAATGCGTTTCAACGAGCTCATCTCGGGCGTGCGCGCGGACGTTGCTCTCAAAATCTACGGGGATGATCTGGATACGCTTGCTGAACTCGCCGAGACGGTCGAAGGCATCGTTGCCTCCGTTCCCGGCGCGGCAGACGTGCAACATGAACAGGTCACAGGCCTGCCAATCCTGTCGATCCATCCTGACCGCGATGCTCTGGCGCGCTACGGGCTCGACGTCAGCGATGTGCAGCGCGTCGCGGGAATCGCGCTCGGCGGCGAA
>NZ_NCJT01000334.1 GCF_002282565.1 Hyphomonas sp. 34-62-18 | reverse complement strand
ATGCTTTCAGAGACTCATTGATGCGCCTGCCCCGCCCCCTTGCGCGGGGACCGCGCTCCGGCAGACGCGCCGTCCGCCCACCTCCGACTGAGGAGGAAGCCTGATTGAGGCGGAGACCAGCCAGGAGAGACCACAGGGTATGGCGCGGGGCCTGACGCTGGCGTCCCGGCGACCTTGCCGGACACCCTCCCATGCAGTCAGGCCCTGTCAGAGAGGCTCTGTACCGGCGTCCATCAGGTCGAGATACTTCCGGTACACAAAGACACGCCCGCGCGCCCTGCCGGTGATTTCTTCTACGATGCCGAGCGCCTGAAGACGCTCAAGCGCGGCGGTCGCCGTCGGAAAGGTAACGCCCGAGAGTTCGGCGGCCGTTCCGATGGTCAGAAGCGGGCGCGTCTGGAGAACGCCGTGCAACGCCTGGGCGGCCGGCGCGCTGCGCCCGAGCCCGGCGATGCGCGCCGCATCCTCGGCAAAGATCCCCGAGATTGCCCGGGCCGCCTCATGCGCCTGACGCGCAACATCGCGGACGCCTGTCAGGAAAAACTCCAGCCAGCTTTCCCAGCGGCCCTGCTCACGGACTTCCTGAAGGAGGGCGTAATAGGTCGCGCGGTGCGTCTTGAGATAAAGGCTGAGATAAAGCAGCGGCTCGTCGAGGATTTCCTGCTCGCAAAGGTACAGCGTGATCAGGAGCCGCCCGAGACGTCCGTTGCCATCGAGGAAGGGATGGATGGTTTCAAACTGTACATGGGCGAGGCCGGCCTTGATCAGCGGCGGCAGGCCGGACCCGGTCTCATGCAGGAAGGCTTCGAGCCGGCTCATCAGGTCGAGGACATGGTCAGGCGGGGGCGGCACGAACAGCGCATTGCCCGGCCGGGTCCCCCCGATCCAGTTCTGCGAACGCCGGAATTCGCCGGGCTGTTTGGTGCTGCCCCGTCCCGATGACAGGAGGATGGCGTGCATTTCCCTCAGCAGGCGGAGCGACAGCGGGAACCCGCCACGGATACGCTCCAGCCCGTGCGTGAGCGCGGCGACATAGGTTGAAACTTCCTCGACATCATCGAGCGGCGCGCCCGGCGCGGCCTCATCTTCATAGAGGAGGAGATCGGACAGCGAAGACTGCGTGCCTTCTATCTGCGAGGAGAGGAGCGCTTCCTTCCGGACATACATGTAGAGAAAGAGCGAGGTATCGGGCGCTACATTGCGGACACCGTCCAGTCGGCCGAGCGCGAGCATTGCCTCACTGGCGAGCGCCGACACGCCTGCCAGGTCGAGCGGCGGCACGGGCGGAAGGTCCGGCGGCAGATATGCGCGCACGGCCTCTCCTGTGACGGTACTCGTCACCCATCTGCCGATACGGCTGGACTCGCCTGAACCTGTCATCCTGCTTCCTTTAATAACACCGGACCCTTATTAAAAGATAAACCACATACGTTTAATAAGGCCACATGGCAATTAAAGGGTCCAGCGCTTCAGACCGAACGCCGCCGCGGGCATTCTGAGACGGCTCGTCCTGTCCCATACCGCCGCCTGATCCCGGCTTCCGTCTGGCCCTGATCGGGCGCGCGTCACCCCTCTGACAGTCCTCGAAAAAGACGCTCTTCTCCCTCTGTTACCTGCTGGCAGTGGGAAGGGCGGGCGCGCGGTCCGCCGGCGGGGCCCAGCCCCATGCCGAACACCGGCCCACCGGATCCTCAGTGAGCCCCGCCGGGCAGGCCGTCCGGCCGGAGCGCCCCGCGCGATGCGCGGGCGGACCGCAAAACATCGTCCCCGCGGATCAGGCGACCCTCTGCCCGGGACCGGCCTCCGTCCCGAGCAGTTCCATGAGGTAGCCCCCGTCGCGCAGGCCTTCTGCCTTACGCACGAGATATTTTACCGCGTCCCGCAGCCCTCCTCCGTCCTGGCTCCATCCCTCTGCGACCCGCGCCTCACCATACAGCAGGATCGCAATCTCGCGCCGCGTCATGTCCTTTGCCAGGCCATCAAGCGCGATCAGGCCGTTGCGCAGGATTTGCGTCGTCTTGGTCCAGAGCGGCACGGACAGGTCCGGTCCGTCGCCGTAAAGATCGAGCACCGCTTTCTGCCCCCGCGCCATCCGTTCGTAGGTCTCAATGTCAGACACGGTGAACTTCATCCGGACAGGCTCCAGCCCGATCAGCGGCAGGCCGGTACATTTAACCTGCACCACGCAGCCCTTGCCACGCACCAGAAGATACTCCCGGCCCAGATAGTCGCTGATATGGGTGATTTTCGCGATGGGAAGCGTGCGGTCCCAGAGATCGCAG